>DAPKRP010000494.1:0-7258 GCA_031800515.1 Polyangiaceae bacterium LLY-WYZ-14_1
CGGTTCTCGGCTTCCTGGCGATGGACCGGCAGGGGGAGTTCGACGATACGCCGGGGCTCGACATCCGGGACGAGGGCGAAAGCCTGGCCCTCGGAGCGGACATCGCCCTCGGCGTCGGCCTGGCCGCCGGCGTCACCGCCGTGGTGCTCTACGTGGTGGAAAAGGATGCCCAAACCGCCCAGCGTTCCGAGGGCGCGCCGGCGGACGACGCCGCCAGCGCCACCCGCCGAACCTGGGTCACGCCGACCGCGGGTCCCCACGGCGGCGGCCTCGTCGTGGGAACGGAGTTCTGATGATGACCCCCTCGCCTGTGAGCGCCCGCCTCTTCCTCGCCTTCTTCGGCACCGCCGTCGCCGTCGCCGGCTGTCAGGTGGTGACCGAGTTCGACGAGGACCTGATCTGCGAAGCATCCGATGGCCAGCCCATCGATTGCAACGACCCGGCGATCGTCCCGGATGCCGTCCGGGAGCGCTCGGGCATCGACCTCGAGTGCGTCACCCCGACCTGCGACCCCCGATCCGGGGAATGCCAGTACCCCCCGAACGAGAACGCCGTCGGCGAGCCCTGCCAAGCCGCGAACCGATGCCTGACGAACACCACCTGTAACGACCAGGGGGAGTGCGTCGGCGATGCGCTGCCGGATGGAACGGACTGCACCGTCAACGCCTGCGATTTCGGGACCTGCCAGGGTGGCGTCTGCGACAACACCCAGCTCGAAGAGGGGGAATCCTGCGACGACGGCAACGCCTGCACCCGAAACGAAACCTGCCGTCGAAGCGGCGACATCCTGGAGTGCGCCGGCGAAGAGGACCCGAGCCAGAGCGGCATGAGCTGCGATGACGGCGACCCTTGCACCGTCGATGAGGTCTGCTTCAACGGCGCCTGCCGGGGAAGCGACGTCGACTGCCCGGACGGAGACATCTGCGATCCCGAGTCCGGCGACTGCGTCGCCGAAGACATGCAGTAGGGCGTGGCCCCGGCCGCGCGGGAGCGCGGTTCGGGGCGTCCGGTTACAGATCCCAGCGAAGGCTCCACAGGGTCGCCGCGAGCCAGCCGAAGCCGCAGACGATGATGGTCGGCGAGGACAGGAGCAGGTCGACGGGGTTGCCCCCTTCCGCCCGGGTCTGAACGATCCGTAGGTACTCGAGCACCCCGAAGACGACGAAGGGAAGGGAAAGAAACTCCCGTCCCGGCGCCATGGGCGCGGCGTCCAGCAGGTAGAGGGCGTAGGCCATCAGCGTCGTCGCCGCCATCACCCCGATGGCGTTGTCCAGGTAGGCGAGGTTGTAGCCGGAGAGGGACGGGCGGTGCTGCCCATCGAGCCCGCGGACGACGTCCCCCCGCCGCTTGCCGAGGGACAGGAACAGGGCGAGGGCGTAGGAGCACAACAGCAGCCAGTTGGACGCGGCCACACCGAGCAGGGCGCATCCGAGGAGGACCCGGAGCAGGAACCCGCTCGACAGCAGGAACACGTCGACCAGGGGGACGTCCTTCGCACCCAGGGAATAGACGACGTTGACCACCATGTAGGTCAGGGCGATCCAAAGCCCCCCCACCTGCCCCAGAACGACGAACAGCCCGAGGGCGCTGGCAGCCAGGGCGCCGGAAAAGAGGAAGGCGCCGGTGCGGGAGATGCGGCCGGCGGCCACCGGTCGCCGCCGCTTCGTCTCGTGAAGACGATCCCGGGCCGCGTCCATCGCGTCGTTCAGCGCGTAGACGGAGGAGTTCGCCAAGCAAAAGGCGAGCACGCCCAGCCCGAAGACGATGGGCGCGACGGCCGCCCCGCTCGCCACGGCGAAGGGCACCGGCATCAAGATGAACACGTTCTTGATCCAGTGCTTGGGCCGCGAGAGGGAAACGAAGTCCAGTAGCACGAGCACCTCTGGCCGGAAGTTCGGTCCGAGGGGTGGCCCTTATCACCCCCCGCGCAAGGCGCCGCCATCCCCGGGCGGCCTGGACAGGGCTGCCGGGCCGGGCGCCGGCGGCGGGAGCCGAGCCGCCGCCGAGGCGAAGCGGCGGAGGTGACGGCGCCCACCGAGCCCGGAGGTCCCGGGTCGCCCGGGTTCACCACCTCCCGCCGCGGACGTTGTCACTGTACGTCGCCGTTGCCACTGGAAACGCGGCGGTGGAGATCCCCATGCGCGCCTCCCTTCGAGCCACCCCAGGTCGGACCGTCCCAGGTCGGATCGTCTCGCTGCGACGACGTGCCCAAGCGATCGTCCGCTTTTCGGTCGTCTGCGCCATCGTCTCGTCGGGGCTCGCCGGGGCGGCGGTGGCCCAGCCTCCGGCGGCCCCGACCCCTTCGGCCTCTGGGCCGGCGGCGGGATCCGCTCCTCCTCCGGCGGCCCTCGCCGGGGCCGGCCTCGGGCACGGCGTCGAGGATCTCGACGAAGGGCCCGCGCCCCCGGTCGTCGAGGCCCCGATCCCCGAACCGCCCCGTCACGCGCGGACCGCCCACGCCCTGGGCTTCGACATCCGCTTCGGTCTGCCCCACGGGCTGCTGAGCGCGCCCGTGGCGCTCGGGATCGACCTTTCCTGGCAGCCCATCGCCCCTCTGGTGGTGAGCCTCGGAGGTGGCACCAGCGGCCTGACCTGGGATGTCCACGCGGAGGCGCAGCTGAACGTGCTGTCGATCTTCGATCCGTCCGCCTCCCTGACCCCCTTCGTCCGCGGGGGGGTCAGCCACGCCCGTTTCACCGCCTATGCCGACCGGTTGATCGATACGTTCTTCCCGGGGCTTCGCGAGGACCTCCAGGACGCCGGGACCGACCTGCGCTTCGCCGGGGTGCAGATGAACTTCGCGACCGTCTCCACGGGCCTCGACTACGTGAGCCCGGACGGCTTTCACTTTCAGCTCGCCGTGGGCCGGGCGGTGCTCCTCGGCGAATCCCGAGGCGCCGACGACGAGGAAAGCGTCGTGCTCACGGAATACGCGTCGTGGACCTTCCAGATGCTCTTCGGCGCCTTCTTCTTCTGAACCCCCGCCCCTTCCATGATTCCGGGAGAACCGACGATGTCTCTTCGCCGATCGCGCCTCCTCCTCGGCCGGCTGCCGGGTGTTTGGCTCCCCCTGTTCCTCACCGTCGCCGGGTGTACCGACCTCGGGCAGGCCGGGGTGCTGTCCGCGCGGAAGTCCTTCCGGGTGCCCCTCGAGGGGGTGGAGGTGAACGCCCCCCTCGCGAACCTCGCCGGTCTGGTCTCCGAGGAAGAGCTCGAAGCGGTCATCGCGGCGAACGCCACCCCGGAGCAACGCGCCGCCTGGGAGGCCTCCGGCGCGTCTCCCTACGACCTCGGGCAGGCGGCGTCCGTGGTGCCGGAGGACGAGCTCCAGGAGGACGTCGAAGACCTGCTGATCGCCGAGCTCCAGGCGAGGATCGAAGACGAGGCCAACGCGGCCGTCGACGGGGACGCCATCGTCACCTTCGAGACGGATTTCGCCGCCTGGGAGCCCTGGGAGCTCGACCTCGACCAGCCCGATGCGTCCATCGAGTCGGCGCTGTTCACCTACCCGGTCGTCTATCGGGTGACCCTGGAGGCGGACTCCCTCGACGAGTTGCTCTCCGGCGGCCAGGACGAGGGTGACGACGCGGAACCGGGCCAGAACGAGCTGCAGGACCTCAGCGAGTCGGAGCTGGTCCGGGCGCTCTACGTTCGGGAGCTCGGCCTGCGGACGTTGGCCAGCGACGAGGTCGAGCCGGAGGCCGGTTGGCCCGACGAGGCGGCGGAGGATGCGGCGATGGACGCCCTGCGGGATCCCCAGGCCCTCGAAGGCTGCCAGGGCGACCAGGTGCCTCTGGACCAGACGCTGACGGCGCGGCTGGTCGTCCAATCCCTGGAAGACCCCTTCCTGTTCGCGACCCTCGGGGAGGTCGCCCTGGACGGTGGCTCAGAGGTCTGCGGCGTCCGCGTCGATACGGACGAGGACGCCAACCTGAAGCCGTTCTTCCAGTCCGGGATTCGCCTGACCGCCGAGCTGCGCATGGCGATGGGCGACCTGGACTTCCACCTCGGAGGCTACCTGGTCGCCGGGGTCGAGGCCCGGGCATCCCTCCCGGGAAGCCTCGACGACATCGGGGACCTCTGAACCGTCCCGCGGCGCCGGAGCCCGGAAGCCCCGCGGGGTGTGCTGGACGCCCCCGGCGGCCGAGCCTAGGTCGGCCGGAGTGGCGGTCCCTTCCCTCCGCGTGCGGGCCTTGAACGACGCTCCGGTCCGGGGCGATGCGGCCTTCGTCCTCTACTGGATGGTCGCCTTCCGGCGGCCCACCCACAACTTCGCCCTCGATCGAGCTGTCGAGCGGGCCCGGGAGCTCGGCCAGCCCCTCGTGGTCCTCGAAGCCCTCCGGCTCGGCTATCCCTACGCGAGCGAGCGACTCCATCGATTCATCCTGCAGGGGATGGCGGACAACGCGGCGTTTTTCGCGGGCCAGCCGGTCACCCACCACGCCTACGTCGAACGGCGGGAGGACGATGGCAAAGGTCTTCTCCGGAAGCTCGCCTCCCGGGCCTCCATCGTCGTGACGGACGATTATCCGAGCTTCTTCCTCCCCCGGATGCTCCGGGCGGCGGCGGAACGGATCCCCTGCCGCCTGGAAGCGGTCGACAGCAACGGGCTCTACCCCATGCGGGCGGCGGAGCGGACCTTCCCGATGGCCCATTCCTTCCGACGCCACCTTCAGAAGACGCTCCGTCCCCACCTCGACGACTTTCCGAAGCAGCGTCCCTTCGCCGGGCTCGACCTGCCCCGGCTCCCGAACATGCCCCGGGCGATCACCGAACGCTGGCCGGGGGAGGACGCGGCATCCCTCGGGAAGCTCGCCGAGGACGTCTCCGAGCTCCCCCTGGACCACGCGGTGCCACCGACGGAGGAGACCGGCGGCCGGGAGGCGGGGCGGGAGCGGCTCAAGGGCTTCGTCGCCTCCCGCCTGAGCGGCTACGCGGACGGGCGAAACCACCCGGACGAGGACGCGGCGAGCGGGCTCTCGCCCTGGCTCCACTTCGGCCACGTCTCCCCCCACGAGGTCTTCGAGGCCCTGGCGGACCGGGACGGCTGGTCCCGGGATGACCTCGCCGACAAAGCCCACGGGAAGCGGGAGGGCTGGTGGGGGATGAGCCCCGAGGCGGAGGCCTTCCTCGACGAGCTCGTCACCTGGCGGGAGCTCGGCTTCAACCTCGCCCACCGGGAGGAGGACACGAAGACCGTCTCCTCTCTTCCGGATTGGGCGCAGAAGACCTTGGCCGAGCACGCCGACGATCCCCGGGAGCACATCTACGAGGGCGACCAGTTCGACCGCGCCGAGACCCACGACGAGGTTTGGAACGCCGCCCAGCGCCAGCTCCGGACCGAGGGCCGCATCCACAACTACCTTCGGATGCTCTGGGGCAAGAAGATCCTGCATTGGTCCCGGAGCCCGGAGGAGGCGCTGGAGATCATGTTCGAGCTGAACGACCGCTACGCCCTGGATGGCCGGGACCCGAACAGCGTCTCCGGCATCACCTGGTGTCTGGGGCGTTTCGACCGGGCCTGGGGGCCGGAGCGACCCATCTTCGGCAAGGTCCGCTACATGACCTCGGACAGCACCCGGCGGAAGCTGCGCCTCGGCGAGTACCTCGCGCGCTGGGGCCGGGAGGCGGCGTGAGGCGGGGGCCCGCTGCCCGTCGGCTCGGGCACCGCTGACCATGGAGCTCGTCTGGCTCAAGCGCGACCTTCGGATTCGGGATCACGCGCCCCTCGTCGAGGCGAGCCGCCGGGGCCCCGTCCTGGTGCTCTACGTCTACGAGCCGGAGCTCCTGGCGGCGCCGGAGCACGACCCCGCCCACCTCGCCTTCGTCGACGGCTGCCTCGCCGAGCTCGACGAGGCCCTGCGGGCGAGGGGGGCGTGGCTGACCACCCGCGTCGGTGCCCTTCCGGAGGTGTTCGAAGAGCTCTACCAGGCGCACCCGTTCCGCCGGCTCTGGAGCCACGAGGAGACCGGCCTGGGAATCACCTACGCCCGGGACAAGCGGGTCAAGCGGTGGGCGCGGTCTCGGGGCGTCGAGTGGGTGGAGATCCCGCAGTTCGGCGTCTTTCGACCCCATCCGGATCGGAACGGGTGGAGCACCGCCTGGGACAAGCGGATGCGCCCACCCCCCCGGCGGGCGCCGGAACGCCTGCAGCCGGCGGCGGGGGTCGACCCGGAGGGACGGCGCGGCCACCGGGAGCTCGGGTTGTCTCCGAGCACCCGCCCCGGCGCCCAGCGGGCCGGGGAGGAGGCTGCCTGGCAGACCCTACGGAGCTTCCTCGAGGGCCGGGGGGTCGACTACCGCTCGGAGATGTCGAGCCCGGTCACCGCCTGGGAGGGCTGTAGTCGGCTGAGCCCCTATCTCGCCTATGGCGCCATGTCCATGCGGAGCATCCATCACGCCACCGGCGTCCGCATCGCCAAGCTGCGGGCGGAGGGGGCGCGCGCCGGCAGGGAGGCCCGGCGGCCCAGGGACCGGTTTCGCCAGAGTCTCGAGGCCTTCGCCTCCCGCCTCCGGTGGCACTGCCACTTCATCCAGAAGCTCGAGGACGAGCCCCGCATCGAGCACGAAAACGTCAACCGCGCCTTCGACGGGATGCGGGAGCAGGCCCCCTTCGACGAGGCGGCGTTCGACGCCTGGCGGGAGGGGCGGACGGGCTACCCCCTCGTCGACGCCTGCATGCGGGCGCTCGCCGAGACGGGCTGGGTGAACTTCCGGATGCGGGCGATGTTGGTCTCCTTCGCCTGCCACCACCTCTGGCTCCACTGGCGGCGTCCGGCGGTGCACCTGGCCCGGGCCTTCCTCGACTTCGAGCCGGGGATCCATTTTTCCCAGGTCCAGATGCAGGCCGGCACCACCGGGATCAACGCCCTGCGCATCTACAACCCGACCAAGCAGCTCGCCGACCAGGACCCCGCCGGCGTCTTCGTCCGGCGGTGGGTCCCGGAGCTCGCCGAGGTGCCGGACCGGTGGCTCCCGGAGCCCGCGAAGATGCCCGTCGAGCTCCAGCGGAAGGTCGGCTGCCGGGTCGACCTGGACTACCCGAGCCCCATCGTCGAGCACGGCCCCGCCTACGCCCGGGCGCGCCGTCGGCTGGAAGCCTGGCGTCGGCGTCCAGAGGTGCGGGCGGCGGCGGCGGAGGTGCATCGGCGCCATGGCAGCCGCAAGCGGCCCCCGAGGCGAGGCGTCCCGAAGAGGCCTTGAACCGAGGGCCGGGCTGCGCTCTACCGTGGGCCTCGGGTGATGTCCCTTCCTCCCC
>DAPKRP010000495.1:0-2847 GCA_031800515.1 Polyangiaceae bacterium LLY-WYZ-14_1
GGTCGGCGCCGTCGAGCTGGGCGATGGCCTCCTGGGCCAGGTCGTCGGTGGCCATGGTCACGAAGCCGAAGCCTCGGGACCGCCCGGTCTCCCGGTCCGTGATCACCTTGCAGTCGGTGACCTCGCCGATCTCGGAAAAGACGTCCCGCAGGCTGTCTTCTTGCGTCTGGAAGCTGAGGTTCCCGACGTAGAGTCGATTTCCCATGATGCTCGTTCTCTCTCGCGCGGCGTGCGTCCGCCAGAAGGCGGAGCGCTCGTCAGTCACTTCCCGTCAAAGGTGCCGCGGGCTCCGAAGGAAAGTCGCAGCGGGGTCGCTGCCAGGGGTCGCCGAGGGGCCAGCTTTCCTCAGAGCCGAGTGAGCCGAGATCCGGAGGCGTACGGTGGCGAAGGTCCGAGGACCGCCGTCGCCGCATGACCCGGGTCGGACGATCCGACCGGAGCGGCGAGGCGCCGCGCCCTCAGCCGGGTCAACGCTGAAGGTCGCCGACTGTGGTCCGGGGAAGGGGGGGAGTCAACCTTCCGGGTGGTCGCCATGGTCGCCGGTCACTACCCCCGGCGGCGGCGTGCGGCGCCGGGGGCCACTTGTCACGGGAACGACCGGCGGATGGCGGGCCCTCTCTGGTAGGACCCGCTCCGGTGTCTGCGCCCCCTGCCCCGCTGCGATGACGTCGACGGCCCCCTCCGACGATCCGACGGGGAGCCGACCGGACTCCGGGTCCGACGGTTCTCCGGTTCCCGGCCAGGCGACGTCCGGGGCGCTCCTCCGGGCCGTCGGCCTGCCGGGGGCGGTCCTTCTCGGCCTGGGCTCGATCCTGGGCACCGGGGTTTTCGTCAGCCTGGCCATCGGCGCCGGAGTGGCGGGGGCGGCGGTCGTGCCCGCGGTGGTCCTCGCCGCCTTGGTCGCCACGGCGAACGGCCTATCGAGCGCCCAGCTCGCCGCCGCCCATCCGGTCAGCGGCGGTACCTACGAGTACGGCTACCGCGTCCTCCACCCCGCCGCGGGCTTCGCCGCGGGCTGGATGTTCCTGGTCGCGAAGAGCGCGTCGGCGGCCACCGCGGCGCTCGGCTGCGCGGGATATCTGCTCCACGCGCTGGGCCTTCCGGGCCCGTTTGCCGTCCGGGTCGGGCTCGGTCTGCTCCTCGTCGGCGGCCTGGCGGCGCTCGTCGCGGGTGGCATTCGCCGGTCGAACGCGGTGAATGCGGTGATCGTGTCCTCGACGCTGCTCGTGCTGGGGGCCTTCGTCGTGCTCGGCGTGGCCACGCTGGAACCCGGGGAGGCGGCGCGCCGTCTCGGGCCGGCCGCCCTGTTCGCGGCCGCGGGCGGGGACCCGGTGGCCTTCCTTCACGGCACCGCGCTCCTCTTCGTCGCCTACACCGGCTATGGCCGCATCGCGACCCTGGGAGAGGAGGTCCGGGACCCGGCGCGAACGATTCCCCGGGCGGTGGTGGCCACCCTGGCGCTCACCATGGCCCTCTACGCGTCCGTCGTCGCCACCGCGGTGGCCTCGGTCGGCGCCGATGCCTTCGCCCGGGCCGCGACCCGGGGTGCCGCCGCCCCCCTCGAGGTCGTGGCGGAGACCTTCCGCATCCCCGGGCTCCCCTCCTTCATCGCCTTCGGGGCGATCACCGCGATGGTCGGGGTGCTGCTCAATCTGTTGCTCGGCTTGAGCCGGGTGCTGCTCGCGATGGCCCGCCGGGGGGACGTTCCCGGGGGCCTCGCCCGAGTGACGGGCGCGACGGGCAGCCCAGCGCGGGCGGTCTGGACGGTGAGCGGGCTCGTCGCCGCGCTGGTCGCCCTGGGGGAGGTGGAGACCACCTGGACCGTCAGTGCCTTCACCGTGCTGGTCTACTACGGCTTGACGAACCTCGCGGCGCTTCGACTGCCCCCGGAGTCGCGCCGCTTTCCCCGGGCGGTCTCCTGGTTCGGCCTCCTCGCTTGCTTCGGTCTCGCGTTTTTCGTGCCCTGGCCGGTCTGGCTCACCGGCCTCGGCGTTCTGCTCGGAGGCTTCCTCGCCCGGGGTCTGTTCCGCCGGCTCCGGCGTCCCCCGGGCTGACCGCCCTTTCGGGGTAGTAGGCCGCAAGCGGCGTTCGCGACGGAGGGCCAGCCCGTCCCGATGCCTCAGGCGACCGCCCGCAGGATCGACATCGTGCCGAGGGGGGTGCGTTCTCGGCGGGTCACGGTCACCTCCCGGAAGCCCGCCTCCCGGGCGAAGGTCGGCAGCTTCCCCGCCGCGTGGTCTCCGGTCGTCTCGAAGCCGTCGAGCACCTGGACCCCGAGGTAGGCGAAACGCATGAGCCGGTCCTGGGGCGCCCCCCAGTCCGCGAGATGAAGCTCGCCCCCGGGGCGGAGGAGCGACCGGACCGCCTCGAGGGCGGCGCGCTTCTGAGGGCGGGTCAGGTGGTGGAAGAGGAGGCTCGAGACCACCCGGTCGAAGCTCTCCGGGGCAAAGGGGGGTCGCGTGGCGTCGGCGACGACGATGGGAACCGCGGCACCGACTTTCCGCTGGGCCTGGCGCACGATCCGCGGGTCCGCGTCGAGCCCGACCAGAGCCGCCTTCGGGTAGCGTGCCCGCAGCATCGCGAGGAGCGTCCCGGTGCCGCTTCCGAGGTCCAGCACCCGCCCGGGCCCGGCGGGTCCGATACCGTCCACGAGCGCGCCCTTGACCACCGTCTCCCGGGTCGTGAGACGGACGATCGGGTCGTAGAGACGGGTCAGGGGGTGGAACCGCAGCGCGGGAATGAACGGTGTCTTCGGCATCCGTGCACCCAGGAGCTAGTGCCCCTGCGGCGCCCCCACCACCCCATCTTCTCGGCCTTCGTCGACGACCCGGGGGGCGCGGCTCCGCC
>DAPKRP010000496.1:0-8320 GCA_031800515.1 Polyangiaceae bacterium LLY-WYZ-14_1
TCGTTGGCGAATGCCCAGAACTGGGCGACCCCCATCATGTTGAACACCCCCACCCAGAGATAGAACAGCAGGGCGAACCAGAGGGGGGGCGTGCCGGCGACGGCGCCGGTGAAGAAGAGCGCCAGGTTCGAGGCGAAGAACAGGGTGACGACCACGACCAGCCGGTTTCGGGCCACCCGGTTCGCCAGGGCCGCATAGGCGGGGACCACCAGAAAGGACACCACGGCGATGGCGGCGCCCACGTACGCCTTGTACCGAGCCCCTCCCTCGTTCGCGAGGAGGAAGGCCTCCCGCGCGGGCTTGATGAAGTAGTAGGCGAGGAGCAGCAGGAACACGTTCAAGGTCATCAGGAGCGCCGTGATCCCCTCGCCCCGGTGGACCTCCGTGATCAGGCCGAGGACGCGCTCGAGGGGGCTGCCCCCGGGCCCGCCAGCCGCGCCGGGACCGCCGCCGTCACCCCGTTCTCCGCGTTGGTTCCCATCATCTCCCTGGTGCTCGCGCTCAGCCATCGCGCCCGGCTGGTACCCCGGAACCCGGGGGTAGGCCAAGGGTAGACGCGGCGCCCCCCCGCCCATACCTCGACGCCGATGGGGGATCGGGGTCGGACGTCAGGGCGCCGTCACCCGGGGACCGAGGCCAGTCGGTGATTTGGCGCCCCCCCGCTGGGAGGCCGAAAAAGCGCGACGTCCGTCGGGCCGGCGGTTGGCATGCCGCCTGCTGATGGGGCGGGCATGGCCGACGAAGGAGAGGATACGGAGCTCGAGGAGGAGGCGCCCCCGAAGCGCGGGAACGGCCTCCTCCTGGTCATCATGCTGGTGAACACCCTCGCCCTCATCGGAGGCGGGGTCTACTTCGCCCTGTTCCATCAGCCGGCGGCCGCCGCGACCCCCGCCGCCGCGGAGCCGGAGCCCGACCCCCACCAGGTCGGCCCGATGATCCAGCTCGACTCCATCGTCGCGAACCTCGCCGAGGAGACGTCCTCCCGGTTCGTCAAGCTCACGATGCACCTCGAGCTCAAGGACGCCGAGGATCAGCCCGTCGTCGAGGCGGCGCTCGTGCCGATCAAGAGCGCCATCCTCCTCCACCTCTCGAGCCTGACCGTCGACGACACCGTCGGCACCGAGAAGAAGGAGAAGATCCGGGAAACGCTCCTCGAGAAGATCAACGAGACCATCGGCGCCGAGAAGGTGCGGCGCCTCTTCTTCACGGAGTTCGTCGTCCAGTGAGCCCCCCCGGGGACAACGAGCCGATCCTCTCGAACGAGGAAAGCTCGGCGCTCCTCGACGCCATGCACGGAGACGGGTCCGCCGGCGGCGGACGGCGCAGCGTCGAGACGGCGGACCTGACCGCCCCGGAGCGGCACCTGCGGGGGGCCCTTCGGCGGGCGGACCGGGCCGTCCAGAACGTCGCCCGGACCCTCGCTCGGCACCTCCTTCAGAGCGTCGGGGCGAGCGTCCTGGTGGCCGAGCAGCCGGCGGAGATCGCCCCCTTCAGTCTGGTGACCAGCACCCTGGGCACCGGAGCCGTCGTGGCGGGGTTGGCGACCTCCGGAAGCCCCTTCGCCGGCCTGGTGACCGTCGGCCCGTTGCTCTCCGCCTTCTACCTGGACCGACGCCTCGGCGCCCCCCTCCGGGAGGAGGACGACCGCTCCGAGATCCATCCCCGGGAGGAGCTGAGCGCGGTGGAGCGACGCCTCGCCGCCCCCCTCGTCGCGCACCTCGTCGAGACCTTTTGCAAGGACTGGTGCGGCCACGGCGGCGCCCTCCGGGCGCAGCCCGTGCTTCGAAACGCCGAGGAGCTGCCGGACCACCCCGGGGTCGAGCCCGTGCTGCGGATGACCGTCCGGGTGACCTTCGGCGCGGTCTCCGACGAGGTGGTGGTCTGCCTGAGCGCCGGGGCGGTCCGAGACACCACCGGCGAAGACCTCTCCGCCTCGGGCCCGACCCAGGCCGCGCTGCCGGGGGACCGGATGCGCCTCGCGGCGGGGCTCGCCCACACCCCGGTCGACGTGATCGCCCTCCTCGGGGCGGTGCAGATGAACGTTCGGGACGTCCTCGAGCTCGAGGTCGGCGACGTGGTCCGGTTGGACACGGCGCCGGCGACGCCGACCCCGGTTCGGGTCGACGGGATCACCGTGCTCGAAGGCCGCCCCGTGGTGAGCCACGGCAACTTGGCCATCGAGGTAAGCGATGTCTTCTGATCTGGAAGCCGGTTCGAAGCCGCCCGCCGAGGCGGGCTCCGCGTCCCCCGCCCCGTCACCACCGTCGGCGCAGCCCGGCGGCTCGATGCAGCCCGCCCGGGAGGAAGCCCCCCCGACGGGTCGCCGTCGCCCCGGGGACTTCGACCGGGTGCTCGACATCCCGGTGGTGCTCCACGTCGAGCTCGGCCGGAAGCGGATGCGCATCGGCGAGCTCCTCGACATGGGGACCGGAAGCATCCTGGAGCTCGACACCCCGGCGGGGGCGGCCCTCGCCCTCTATGCGAACGAGACCCTCATCGCCCGGGGGGAAGCCGTGGTGGTCGGGGACCGATACGGGGTGCGGATCACCGACATCCCCTCGCCGTCGGAGCGGGCCGAGCGGCTGGGTCACGGAGGCGTGCGATGACGGGAACGACCCGGATCCTTGCGGCGCCGGCCCCTCGGCGGCTCGTCCGAGCCACCGGTGGCCTGCTGGTGGCGGTGGTGGTCGGTGCGGCCTGTCTCCTGCCCGTCGGCGCGGCCCGAGGAGACGCCGACCCGGGAACACCGGGGACACCCACGCCGACCATCGAGAAGCTAACCTTCGAGGAGACGGAGCAGCAGCTCGTCGTCGTCCTGACCGGCGAGGGCACCTTTCCCGCGCCCCGGGTGCGCAGCGCACCCGGCTCGGTCCGCCTCTGGCTCCCGGACTACTACGGCGCCGCCCGGATCCGCCGGGCGGGGGATGGCCATCGGATCCGACGCGTCCTGGTCCGGCCCGGGGCGGAGCAGAGCGCGCTGGTCCAGATCTCGGTGGCCGGCGGGCGGGAGCTACCGCCGGACGCGATCGACGTCGACCGGCAGCCGGGACGGACCCGCATCGCCCTGCCGAAGAGCGCCCTGCCCACGCCGCCTCCTCCCGCCCCCGAGCCTCCTCCGGCAGCCCCCGCCAAGGCGGCGGCCCGCCTTGGCGCGGCCGAGCAGGCTCGGGCGGCCACATCGACTTCCCGCGGATCGTCTGCCTCGGCGGACACCGCCGCGGCCCCGGCCCCCGGCGATGGCATGGATGCCCCCGGGGAGCCCGGGGCCGCGGGGGATGCTTCCGCGGCTCCCGCCAGCGGCGCAGCACGACCTGGCGGAACCCTCTCGCCGGAGTCCGACGACCGCTTCCCCTGGGAGGCGCCCGCCTCCGGCGGGGACGGTGCGGAGGAGACCGACGGTGACGGAGGCGACGACGTCGTCCTAGGCAGCGCCTCGGGAGACCCCTCCGGCATGACCGGTCCGCTCCTGCTCCTGACCCTCGTGCTGGGCGCGATCTACGGCGCGGTTCGCTTCCTCCAGAGTCGGAACCCCGCGGTCGCCGTGCCCTCGGATATCGCCGTCGTCGCCTCGAAGCGTCTCGGACCGAAGCACCAGCTGGTCCTCGTCCGGGCGATGGGCAAGGACCATCTCCTGTCGATCCAGGGGACGACGACCCAGCGGCTCGGCACGGCGCCCTCCCCGGATCCGGCGGAGCTCGAGGCGAGCTTCGAGATCCCGGACCTCGAGGAGCAGGCGGCGGCGATGAGCCTCGCCCGAAGAGGGCCGGAGCGATGGGATCCGGCGGGGGGCCCGTCCCCGGCGCGCCGGGGCCGTCGCGCCAGGGACGACGACGAGACGGCTGCCGCTACCGGTCCCGCAGAAGACGACGACGACGGCCCGGGCCTCTCCCCAGCCGCCCTCCAGGCGGTCTCCGCACGCCTGGCGGAGGCGGAGAGGGAGGCGGGCCTCGAAGCCCGGGGGCGGCTTGGGGGCCGTCGCTACGCGGACCTGGCTGGAGCGCGCGGCGCGAGGCACGGGACGCCGGAGGCGGCGACGACCAGCAGCGACGACGACGGGTCGACGCCTTCCGGTCCGGGCCGACGCGGGAGCGATTCCGCCTACCCGGCGGACGACCTCGAGTCCCGCTTCGGCGCCAAGCTCTTCGAGTTCGCGCTCCACCAGAGCGCGGCGGCCTCGGAGCCGACGGAGGGCGACGACGACGAGGACGAGGACGACGAGGACGCCCCGCTCCTCCGCGGCAAGAAGCGCCGGCGGTCGCGCCGGTCCGCCCCGGGGGAATCGGAAGCGGTGGCCGGCTTGCTCCGCCTTCGCCAGCGCACCGGCTCGTGATGACACCGAGGAATAGCTTCTGGGCGGTCGGCCTCGGCGTCGCCATCGCCGCCGCGGCCAGCGCCCTCCCCGGGCTCGCCCTGGCCCAGCCGACGCCACCGGTCGTGCCCCAGGTCTCGGTGAGCCTCGGTGCCGCCGAAGGCCCGGAGCAGGTGGTTCCCGCGCTCAAGATCCTGCTGCTCCTGACGGTGCTGACACTGGCGCCGGCGATCCTGATCTCGATGACCTCCTTCACCCGGATCGTCATCGTCCTGTCCTTCATTCGCCAGGCGATGGGCACCCAAAACGTGCCGCCGATGCAGGTCGTTCTGTCCCTCGCCCTGATGCTGACCGTCGTCGTGATGGCGCCCGTCGGGCAGGAGCTCCATCGCCGGGCCCTCGGGCCCTACATGGAGGAGGCGATCACGGAAGAGGCGGCCTTCGAGGAGGCCGCGTCGGTGATGCGCACGTTCCTTCTGGCCCACACCCGGAAGGACGACCTCCTGGTCTTCCACGAGCTCACCGACGCCCCGATCCCTCGAAGCCCCGGGGAGGTCGCACTCCACCTGCTGGTCCCGGCGTTCCTCGTCTCCGAGCTGCGGACGGGATTCGAGATGGGCTTTCTGCTCTTCCTGCCTTTCGTCCTGGTCGACCTGATCGTCGCCTCGGTGCTGACGTCGATGGGCATGGTGATGCTGCCGCCGACGATGGTGTCGACGCCGGTGAAGCTTCTGCTCTTCGTCCTGGTGGACGGCTGGTCCCTGCTGACCCGGTCCCTCGTGGCGAGCTTCGGCTGAAGGTTCGAATGAACGCTTCGATCGCGATCGATTGGTTTCGGGAGACCCTCTGGACGGCGATCCTCGTCGCCGGCCCGCCGGTGCTGACGGTGGTGACCATCGGGCTCATCGTCGCGATCCTCCAGGCCGCGACCCAGATCAATGACCAGGCCGTCTCCTTCGCGCCGAAGATGGTCGGCGTCGTCCTCGCCCTTGCCCTCGCCGGCCCCTGGATGCTCCGGCAGCTCGTCGAGTTCGCCCGGTCGGCGATCGAGACGGTGGGCACGATGGGCGGCGTCTAGGCGACGGGAACCCGGGATGACCGCCGCCCTCGAAGAGCTCGCCACCACCCTGGGGCCTTTGGTGTTCCTGGTCTCCGTCCGGGTGGGCCTCGCCCTGGCGATGATGCCGGCACCCTTCGGCGGGATGTCGCCGACGGTGGTCCGGGCGGTCCTCGGCGTGGCCATCGCCCTCGCGATCACCCTTCCTCACCACGGGGCCCTTCCCCCGCCTTCCCTCGACATCGTCGCCCTCGGGGTGATGGCCCTCGGGGAAGCGCTCGTCGGTTTCGTCATCGGGTTGACGGTGCGCGTCACCCTCGCGGCGTCGAACGTCGCCGGGAGCCTCTCCGGGTTCTCGATGGGCCTCGGCTACGCGGAGAGCATCGACCCCCAGCTCGGGGAGACCTCCCTCGCGGTGAGTCAGCTCTTCGGAATGCTCGCCGCCGCGTTCTTCCTGTTCTTGGGCGGGCACCACGTGGTCCTCCGCACCCTGTCGGCGACGGTGGCGAGCCTTCCGCCGGGTCGCACCTTCGCCATCCTGGCCGAGGGGGACGTCGTCGGGATCGGCAGCGAGCTCATGGCACAAGGGTTGCGAATCGCTGCCCCCGTGGTCGCCACGCTCTTCATCGTGCAGCTCGGCATGGGGCTCGTCGCCCGCTCGGCGCCCCGGGTCCAGATCTTCGCCCTGAGCTTCGCCGTCGCCGCGACCGCCGGCCTCACCACCCTGGTCATCGCCGCCCCGAGCCTCGCCGCCGCCATCGCCGGGCAGGTCGGGCGCTTGGATGAGGCCCTCGCCGCCGCCCTGGGGGTGCGCTGATGGCGGAGAACACCGGCCAGGAGCGCACCGAGGAGGCGACCCCACGCCGCAAGGAGAAGCTCCGCTCGGAGGGCAAGGTCCCGAAGAGCCCCGACGTCGACGCGGTCCTCGTCGTCGCCTCCGTCCTCGCCACCCTGGCCGCCATGAGCCAGGGGAACGCGGTGCGCGTGTCGACCTTCGCCGAGCGCGCCCTCAGCCTGAAGGACGTCGGGCGACCCTTCGAGGCGGTGCTCCTTCTTCGGAGCACTCTCATCGGCGTGCTCGGCCCGGTCGTGCTGGTCGCGGCGCTCACCGCCGTGCTCTCCGGGGCGGTCCAGACCCGCGGGTTGTTCTCGCCGAAGCTCATCGCCTTCAAGCCCGAGCGCCTCAACCCGGGGCCCCAGCTCAAGCGCATCCTTCCGGGCAAGGACTCCATCGGCGAGCTCGCCAAGCAGCTCTTGAAGATCGGCGCCCTCGGCGTCGTCGTGGTCCTGGTCATCCGGCAGGCCATGCCGCGCTTCTACGTGCTCGCCGCCACGGAACCGGAGGCCGGGGCTGCCGCCGTCGGGGCGACCGCCGTCCGGCTCGTGCTCCACGCTCTGGCCGCCTTCGCCGCCGTGGCTGCCCTGGATTGGTGGATCGCCTTCCGCCGCCACCGGGAGGAGTCGAAGATGTCCAAGCAGGACGTCAAAGACGAGCACAAACAAGAGGAAGGCGACCCGCAGATCAAGGCGAAGCGGCGCGCCCGGGCCAAGGAGCTCCTGGCCCAGCAGACCCTGGCGGAGGTGGAGAACGCCACCGTGCTGGTCGCCAACCCGACCCACTACTCGGTCGCCCTCCGCTACGAACCGGATCGGGACGCGGCACCCGTCGTCCTGGCGAAGGGGCTCGACGAGCTCGCCCTGCGGATGCGGAAGGCGGCCCGAAGGCATGGGGTTCCCGTGGTGGAGAACCGACCTCTCGCTCGAGCGCTCCACGCCGAGGGCAAGGTCGGTAGGGCGATCCCGCTGACCCTCTACGAGGCGACGGCCGCCGTCGTGGCCCACGTCCTCCGGCTTCGAGCCGGCACGGTGGCGGCGTCGTGAGCGCGCTTCTTCGCACCATCCCTGGACTCGGGAGCCTCTTCCGGGGGGCCGACGCGGCGGCGCCTTCGCCGGAGGAGGCGGCGGCGGCGGTGGCGAGCCGCGTCGCGACCATCGTGCCGCTCATCCTGGTCGGGATCGTGCTGCTGATGGTCGTGCCGCTCCCCCCGGGGGTGCTCGACCTGCTGCTCGCCGTCTCCATCGGGCTGAGCGTCGCCCTGATGCTCATCTCCCTGTCCATCGAGAAGCCCCTCGAGCTCTCCGTCTTTCCCGCGGTGCTCCTCTTCGCGACGCTGTTGCGGCTGGCCCTCAACGTCGCCTCGACGCGCCTCATCCTGCTCAACGGGGGATCGGGCTCCGGCGCCGCGGGCCAGGTGATCGCGTCCTTCGGCGAGTTCCTGGTCCAGGGCAACTACGTGGTCGGCGCCGCGGTATTCATCCTGCTCGTGATCATCAACTTCGTGGTGATCACGAAGGGCGCCGGTCGCGTCGCGGAGGTGAGCGCCCGCTTCACCCTCGACGCGCTTCCGGGCAAGCAGATGAGCATCGACGCCGAGCTCGCCTCCGGCGCGATCACCCAGGACGAGGCGAAGGCGCGCCGCCGGGAGGTCGAACAGGAGAGCGACTTCTTCGGCGCGATGGACGGCGCCTCGAAGTTCGTCCGGGGGGATGCGATCGCCGGACTTCTGATGACCGCGATCAACATCGTGGTCGGCTTCGTCGTGGGTGTCGCCCAGCAGGGCCTCGATGCGAGCCAGGCGGCGGCGACCTACACGGTCCTGACCGTCGGCGACGGGCTGGCTTCCCAGATCCCGGCCCTCCTCGTCTCGACGGCGGCGGGCGTCGTGGTCACCCGGGCGGCGGCGGGCCGCGCCCTGGCGCCGGCCCTCGTCGCCCAGCTCGGCGCCCGCCCCCACGTGCTCTACGCCACCGCCGGCGTCCTCGGGGCCATCGGGCTTCTACCGGGGATGCCCGTGCTTCCCTTCCTGCTCCTGGCGGGGCTCATCGTCTATCTGGCTCGGTCGGCCCCGGAGGCGGACCTCGACGGGGCGACCGCCGGCGACGCGGCGGGGGAC
>DAPKRP010000497.1:0-1676 GCA_031800515.1 Polyangiaceae bacterium LLY-WYZ-14_1
GAACGTCATCCACGCCGACCTCGACTGGGTGGTGGCCCGGCGGAAGCGGCTCCGGGGGATCGTGGTCACCCACGGTCATGAAGACCATATCGGCGCCGTGCCGTTCCTCCTGCGGGACGCGCCCGCCCCGGTCTGGGGACCCGCCTACGCCTTGGCCCTCATCCGGCATCGGGCCCGGGAGTTCGGAGAAGACCGCCGCCTCGACCTCCGGGAGGTGGCGATCCGACGCCCCTTCGCCGTGGGCGACGACTTCGAGGTCGAGGCCGTTCGGGTCACCCATTCCATCGTCGATGCCACCGCGCTGATCCTTCGGACCCCGGCGGGAACCGTGGTCCACAGCGGCGACTTCAAGATCGAGGAAGACCCCCTCGACGGGCAGCGCTTCGATCGGGAGCGCCTCCGGGAGGTCGGGGACGAAGGGGTCGCCCTCCTGATGAGTGATTCGACGAATAGCTTCGTCGACGGCAGCGCCGGGGAAGAACGGGACGTCGCCGCCGAGCTCGAACGCCAGGTGCGCACCGCCCGGGGTCGGGTGGTCGCCACCCTCTTCGCCAGCAACGTGCACCGCCTGGGGGCGCTCGCGGCGATCGCGGAACGGGCGAACCGGCGGCTCCTGCTGCTGGGCCGCTCCCTCGACAACCACGCCCGCACCGCGGCCTCCCTGGGCCATCTGCCGAACCTCGGGAGCCGCCTGGTCGCCCCGGAGGAAGCCCAGGACGTCCCCCGGGACCAGCTGATGGTGCTGGCCACCGGAACCCAGGGGGAGGCGCCGGCGGCGATGGCGCGGCTCGCCTCGGACCAGCACCCGGTGCTGCGCCTCGAGCCCGGGGACACGGTGCTCTTCAGCGCCCGGATCATCCCGGGCAACGAGGTCGCGGTCCACGACATGCTGAACGCGCTGGCCCGCCGACAGATCGACATCCGCTTTCGCGGAACCCACCCCGGCCTTCACGTGAGCGGTCACGCCCATCGGGGAGAGCAGTCGGAGCTCATGCGGCTGGTGCGCCCGAAGGCCTTCCTGCCGGTGCACGGCACCCTCGTCCATCTCCAGCGCCACGCCGCCCTCGCCGAGGAGGTCGGCATCCCCCAGGTGGTGGTGGGGGAAAACGGGACCGTGCTGGAGCTCTCCCAGGCGCACGGGCTCTCCAAGGTGGACGAGATCTCCGTCGGGCGGGTGCATCGGGACGCCGGGGAGCCGGTGCCGGACGCGGTGCTCGCCGACCGGGGCCGGCTCGCCGAGCTCGGCGTGGCGACGGTGGTGACGGTCATCGACGAGTCCGGCCGGCTCCAGGGCCTGCCTCGGGTGAGCACCCGGGGGATCGTCGACCTCGAGACGGAAGGCGACCTGATCGAGGATGCGGCCCGCACCGTCGCGGCGGACCTCCGGCGCCTCGGGCGCGACCTCGACGCCTTCGACGACGAGACCATCGAGGCGACGGCCACGCGGGCGGTCCGGCGCTTTTTCGGCCGGGAGCTTCGCCGACGCCCGGTGGCCGACGCCGTGGTGGTGCGGCTCCGATGAGCCCGGGGTCGTCGCCGGGGACCCGAACCGGCGACCGTCGACCGCCGGCGGCGCCCCCCCGCGCCAGGCGTGCCGTCCGCACAACGCTTTCCCTCGTTCTCGGCGCGGTCGGATGGCTCGGCGCCGGGACGGCCGTGGGCTGCGGCGGGGGGGC
>DAPKRP010000498.1:0-5099 GCA_031800515.1 Polyangiaceae bacterium LLY-WYZ-14_1
CGGTGGGCCGCGGTCAGGGCGCGGCGTCGAGGAAGGGGTCGACGCTCGAGCGGGGGACGAGGTAGCGCACCGGGAGGTCGAGTCGGCGGGCGACCAGCAGCGGGTCGTCGTCGTCGTCGCCGGCGGCGGCGAGCTCCCGGGGCGCCTCCTCGAACACCACCACGTAGCGCTCCGGCGGCGGCGCTCCTTCCTCCCGGCGGACCGCCAGCCGGAGCAGGCCGTCCCCGGCGGGCTCGCCGGCATCCGGCTCCAGGTAGGCGATGGCGCGACGGGCGCGCAGGCTGGTCAGGGCGTCCAGCACCGTCGGGGACCGTTCGAGCTCGAGGACGACGCTGCGCCCCCCGCGGGCCAGGGTGATCGCAGCGCAGTCGGAACGATCCGTCGCGAGGGCCGAGCGGTCCGCCAGAAGCGCCGCGATGCCCTCGAGGACGCTGGCGTCCGTCATGAAGACCGCGCCGTCCTCACCGAGGGAGGCGAAGACCTGGTTCGGCGTTTCGGGGTCGTCCCGGTCCGCCGCCGGGTCGTCCACTTCGGCGGCGACCTCGTCGCCGGTGCCCGCCGCGTCCCCGTCCGCGCCGGGGCCCGGGAGGGCGTTCGCCGGGACCGGCGCGCCGATCAAGAGGCGCAGCGTGCGTCGAGGGGCGGTCTCGGCGTCGTCCCCCGGACCCCCTTCGGCGCCCGCGGCTTCATCGCCGTCCTCCCCCGCGTCAGCGGGAGCCGACGCCGGCGTTCGCCCTTCGACGACGAGGGAGACCTCCGCCCGGGGTTCCCCGAGGCCGTGCTCCGGGGCCGGCGTCTCGGCGACCCAGGCCTCGGCCCGAAGGCCGTCGACCAGATCGATGAGGTCGCGGACGGCGACCCGGTCCCCGGGCACCTCGACGGGCTCGACCACCTGCCAGCCCGACGCCTCCCGGACGACCCGCTCCCGGGGGGGGCCCGAGGCCCGGAGCACGGTGGCTTCCACGACGGCATCCGGGTCGACCTCGTAGGGGGATTTCCCCCGAAAGCGGGTGGGGGTCACGGAGAGCGTCGAGACGAGGTCGTCGGGCACCATGAGGATCGCCTCTTCGTCGCCCCGCCGGGCGAAGCGCCCATCCGGGGAACGCCCGCCCACGGCGACCTCCCAGCGGTCGTCCCCCCGGGCGTCGACCACCACCCGCAGCGTGGGCTCGGCGAGACCCGACGCCCGGAGCTTGCGCTCGTCGACGGGCAGGAAGGCGTCCGCCTCCTTTCCCCGGAGCTCGGCCAGGAGGGATTCCACCGCGGCCCGGTCGGCCTGGCCTTCCTCGAGGACGGTGGCCTCGCCGCTCCCGGAGGTCGGCAGGGCCGCCCAGCTCCAGCGGAACTCCTCGCCCCCGTCCGTCGTCCGGGCGAGGGTCAGCTGACGGCCGTCCCCCTCGAGGCGGACCCGGGTCACCTGGTCGTCCCGGAAGGTGAGCAGGCGGCGTTCCCGGAAGCGCTCCGCGGGCACCCGGGCGAGCTCGGCGACCTCCCCGTCGACGCAGATGACCGGGCCTTCGTCGACCCGGGCGTGCACGTTTCCGGGGCGCTCCGGGCAGTCGTCCCCGAGCCGTAGGGTGGTGGCGAAGGACGGCGTCTCCGAGGCGCCGTCGGCCTCCCCAGGCTCCCGGTCCGCTGGGGCCGCCCCCGGCGGGGTCCCTCGGCTCAACCGCACCGTCGCCCGGGGATTCTCGAGCCCATACCGGCCCAGGTCGCCGGAGGGGGTCTCGTCCACGAAGGTCTCCACCCGCAGGTCCGTCACCGCCCGGAGGAGCTCGTCCACCCGCGGGCCGGAGGCGTAGCCGGTGAGGCCCCCTCCATCGACGACCACCCAGCGGTCGCCGGGGCCGTTTTCCCGAAGGACGACCTCGCCCATCGGGGAGCGGATGACGATGGAGGAGGCGTCCGCGACGGGGAGATCGGCGAAGGGGTTTTTCTGGCGGAAGTGGGCGACGTCCTGGTCGACCGCCTCGAAGACGTCCGCTCCGACGACGTGCACCACCGACCGGTCCTGGGCGCGGGCCCCGGCGCCGGTGACGGAAACGTAGACGCCACCCCCCTGGGGCGGAGCCCCCCCGAGGGTCAGGGTGGTCTCGCCGTCTCCTCGGCTGGTCAACGTGACCACGACCCGCGGGTCGTCGAGGCCGAAGCGGGCCCGGTCCCCCGCCGAGACCTCCGTCAGGGTGCGGGAGGGCGTCGCCCATTCGAGGGCGCCGAGGAGCGCTTCGACGGCGTCATCGTCCGCATCGTCCTCCACGGGAGAGGTGAGCTTCCAGTCCGGGTCGACGAGGTCCAGGGTCTCGTCGACGCCATCGATCTCCGTCCCCTGGGCCGGGGGAGCCTGGACCAGGACCACGGTGCTCGGGTCGTCGCCTCGGCGTTCGACCCGGACGCGCTGAACCTCTTCCCGGTCGAAGACGCGGAGAAGCCGGTCCGCCCGGGCGCCGAGCTCGTCCGTGCTCGGGAGGTTCCGCTCGTAGAGCAGGATGAAGGCGAGGAGCCCCCCGGCGATGGCGGCGAGGATCCAGGTCGTGCGCTTGGTCATCTCAACGTCCCCATCCCTGTGGTCGTGTGGTTCGAGGTCGCCCGGGTCTTCGGGGCCTGTCGACGAGGCACCGTGTCCTCAGCCGCGCCGCCACCACCAGCTCGACAGGCCCAGCAACATGAAGGCCGCCGGGATCATCACCAGCACCCGAGTGGCGAGGCCGAAGGGGCCGGTGAGGTCGGCCTCCGTGAGGGTCAGGGGGACCGCGTCGACCTGCTTCGGAGGGATCGCGACCAGGGCCTCCCGCTCCGTGAGCCAGCCGGCGGTGGTGAGGGCGAGGTCGTAGTTCAACAGCTGCCGGGCCCCGAGAAGGTCGTCGGCGAGCCAATCGACGTCCCCCACGACGACGAGGCGACCCGCCCGGGCGCCGGCGACGTCGCCGGCCTGGGCGTTCTCCGGGGTCTCCGGGGGCGACGCAGGCTCCGGCAGGGTCAGGGCGACGGCGAGGGGCACCGGGCCCTCGAGGTCGTCCGACTCGGCTTCGAGGGCGGTGGCGCCCTCCAGGCGACCGAGGGATCGGGCGGCGAAGGCGGCCTCGCTGGTCCGGGCCAGCACCTCGGCGTTTCCTCCGGGACGGGGACGCACCGTCCGAGCGACGCTCACCGCGACCACGCCGCCGATCCGGGCGAGGGGGGCCACCACCGGGTGCTCGCCGAAGTCGGCGGCGAGAAACGGCCCGGCGGGGCTCGGCGGCGGCAGCAACCGCTGACCATCGAGCTCCAGAACGAGGGTCGGGTCGAGGTCGATGCCCCGACCCCGGAGCATGTCCTCGAGGCCGGTGGGCAGCACCCGGTCGTTCTCGACCTGCGGCTCGAGGGCGAGCAGCACCCCGCGGCCGGATTCGAGGAAGGCATCGAGCTTCCTCGCGTCGTCGTCGGTGAAGGGCCGGGACGGCCCGAGGACGAAGAAGGCGTCGCAGTCGCCGGGGACCGCGTCGACCTCCCGGAGCACCACGTCCTCGAGCTCGATGTTCTCCCGGCGGAGCTCATCCGCCAGGCTCGCGATGCTCTGTTCCGGAGGACCGTCCGTCGCCCATTCCCCGTGGCCCTTCGACAGGCACACCCGCGTCGAGCGCCCGCTGGTGACCTGGACGATGGCCCCGGTGAAGGACTGCTCCGCCTTGACGTCGAGCTTCGGCCCGCTCTGGTCGTCGAAGGACTCGAAGTCGACGGAGACGAGGTCGTCCCCGCGGATCGACCAGCGCTGGTCACCGGAGACGACGACGGCGGCCGTATCCGCGGCGAGCCCCGCCTCCGTCGCCTGGGCGCCGACCCCGTACCGGGCGGCGAGCACGCGAAAGCGCCCCGGGTCCCGGTCCGGGTCGACGTGCTCCACCACCAGCCGGTCCGTCTCCGCCTCGTAGCGACGGAGGAGGTCCCGGACCTCGGGGAAGTTCGCCTCCCCCTGGGACATGAACAGGTAGATGGTGACCGCCCGGTCCAGGGACGAGAGCTCCGCCAGGGTCCGCTCGGAGAGGGTGAAGAGCCGAGCTTCCGTCAGGTCCCAACGCTCGTAGTGGCGGGCGCCCAGGTAGTTGACCATCGCGATTGTCGCCGCGAAGAACAGCGTGGCCAGCCCCAGGTCGAGACGACCCCGAAGGCGGCGGCCCGGGGCGGGGTCTCGGCTCCTCGGCTGGGTGGCGGGCTCCGCCTCGGTCGCCGGGGCGACGGGTTCCGGCGCGTCCGGCGGGGCGTCTTCCCGCCCATCCGCCTCCCGACGGGTCATCCTTCGACCCTCCGGATCTCGAGGGCGCGGACGGCCAGGAACAAGGCGAGGGCGCTGGTCGACAGGGAGAACACCAGGTGCCGGCTGTCGACGACGCCTTTGGCGAAGGATTCCATGTGCCCGATGGCGTTCACGTAGGCGAGGACATCCGCCGCGTCCCCGAGGAAGACGTACTCTCCGAGTCCGAGCAAGAGCAGCAGCACCAGGGCGGCGAAGGTCAGGGATCCGGCGACCGCCATCTGCCCGGACAGGGTGCTCATCAAGACGCCGAGGGCGAGATAGTAGGCCCCCAGGCAGGCGACGCCGATGTAGGCGGCGCCGACGGCGCCCCAGTCGAGGTCGCCGTAGGCGCTCAGCAGGGGCAGGTAGAGCGCGGTCGGCGCCCAGAGGGCCAGCCAGAAGACCCAGGCCGCGAGGTACTTCCCGAAGACGACCTCCGCGTCTCGAACGGGGGCGGTCAGCAGCGTCTCCATCGTGCCGGTGCGTCGTTCCTCGGCGACGAGGCGCATGGTCAGGAGGGGAACGGCGATCAGCACCGGCAGAAAGAACAGAAGCCCGCTGAAGAAGTAGGTGACGGGCGTGTCGCTGACGTCCCCGACGGCGAAGCTCTGAGAGGCGTAGTAGGTCGCCAGCAGATAGAAGTGGAGCCCTTCGACCACCATCCACACGGTGAGCAGCACCCAGGCGAAGGGGGTCACGAAGAAGGAGAAGACCTCCCGGGCCGCGATGTGGAAGGCGTTCTTCACGAGTTCTGCGCCTCCTGTTCCGCCGGGTCGGGCGCCTGGTCGTCCTGGCCGGCGGCGACGGCGGGGTCGTCGTCCCCCGCCTC
>DAPKRP010000499.1:0-1689 GCA_031800515.1 Polyangiaceae bacterium LLY-WYZ-14_1
AAGACGGGGGGCCTGGGCAGGGCGTCCAGGTGGACCACGGCCCCGAGGGCCTTGGGAAGGATGCGGGGCAGGTTCCCCGGCACCCCCCCGCCGGTCACGTGGCAGATGCCCCGGACGGCCCCCGTCGAGACAGCCGCCGCCAGGCTTCCGGCATAGATGCGGGTCGGTTCGAGGAGCACGTCGGCGACGCTCGGTCCGCCGAGGGCCTCCGGTCGTTCGTCGAAACGCAGCCCGGCGCGCTCGAGGAGCGCTTTCCTCGCCAGGCTGTACCCGTTCGAATGCAGCCCGCTCGACGCGACGCCGAGCAGGACGTCGCCGGCTTCGACGAGACGAGGGCCATCGATGAGGGCCCGCCGCGCCACCACCCCGACGCAGAAGCCGGCGAGGTCGTACTCCCCGCGGGCATAAAGGCCCGGGAGCTCCGCGGTCTCCCCCCCCAGGAGGGCGCAGCCGGCCAGGGTGCAGCCCCGGACGATGCCGGCGACCACCTGCTCCGCCACGCCGACGTCGAGGGCCCCGGTGCCGAAGTAGTCCAGAAAGAACAGGGGGCGTGCGCCGGTGGTGACCACGTCGTTGACGCACATGGCGACGAGGTCGATCCCGACCGTGTCGTGGCGCCCCGTCGCGAAGGCCACCTTCAACTTCGTGCCGACTCCGTCCGTGCCGGAGACCAGGACGGGCTCCGGGATCCCCTCCGGAACGCGGCAGAGGCCGGCGAAGCCCCCGACGTCCGCCAGCACCTCTGGGATCCGGGTTCGGGCGGCCAGGGGGCCGATCCGAGCGACCAGCTCGTCGCCGGCGGCGACGTCGACGCCGGCCTCTCGATACGTCAGACCGCCCGCCGTCCCGCCGCCGGTCTCGCCGTCGCCTTCATCCGAACGCCCCGCGCGCGCCATAGGGGGCGACGCATACGGGATGGGCCGAAGCTCGGCAAACGCGGTAGGTCCCGGGCGTGGGTCGATGCGGCGGACAGGAGGTCCTGGGGAGCGCCCGACCCGTCGACCCTCGGCGGTCGACGCGGCCACGGACGGGGAGGCCGCCCGGGACCGGGCGGCCCGGGGCTTCCCGCCGCTCCGGAGCTCCCCGGCGCCCCGGACGCCCTCGGAGCCTCTACGTCCTTCCCCTCTTCCCGGCGCTGGCGTTCGCGGCCTGTGCGGAAGGCCGGGAGACGGAGGGCGTCCCGCCGGCCTCGGCACGCCAGACCCCGGGCCGCGGTCCTTCCGAGGACGACCCGAGCCGCGCGTTGGTCGCCCGCCTCGCCGAGGATCCCCAGCGGGTGCTCGCCGCCGAGGCGACGCCGCCCGTCGAGGCCGCCCTGCGGTCCATCGTCGCCGAGCTTCCCGTCGACCCGGAGGCGCCTCCCGCGAGCCCCGAGGAGGCGGCGTTCCTGCGGAGGGCCGCGGAGGTGGCCCGGGCCCTGGCCTACCGCCGCCGGGATGCCCGGCCTCTGGCCCTGGCCGAGGCCTGCCTCGACGAGGCCGCCCGAGGGGGATCGGTCCCGGGGGCCTGCGCCGCCGCCCTCGCCCGGGCCCGGCTGGCTTTGCTCGACCGGCAGGACCCGGGCGAGGCCTACCGTCTCGCCTTCGTCGCGGCGAGTCGCTTCGGGGATGCGGGGGAGGCCGACTGCCTGGGAGGTCTGGACACCCTGATGGCGGTGACCGCGGCGCATCGTCCCTCCGACCAGGCCTT
>DAPKRP010000500.1:0-4800 GCA_031800515.1 Polyangiaceae bacterium LLY-WYZ-14_1
GGATCGCCGCGGGGGGGTCGGGCCGGCGCACCCGGACAAGCATGGCCGACGGGAACGCTGGCAGCTCCCGGCGCGCGGCCCCAAGACGGGGCCATGAGCACGGCCCACGACTTTTCCCTCCGTACCATCGACGGCGAGGACCGGAACCTCGGGGACTACGCCGGCAAGGCCCTCCTGGTGGTCAATGTCGCCTCCCGCTGCGGCTACACCCCCCAATACGCGGACCTCGAACGGCTCTACCGGGACCACAAGGACCAGGGCTTCGAGGTCCTCGGCGTTCCCTCCAACCAGTTCGGCGCCCAGGAGCCGGGGACCGAGGCGGAGATCAAGCAGTTCTGCGAGAGCCGCTACCAGGTGACCTTCCCGATGTTCGCCAAGGTCGACGTCAACGGCCCGAACGCCACCCCCCTCTATGCCTGGCTCACGCGCCAGGAGACGGCCCCGGAAGGCGCCGGCGACATCCCCTGGAACTTCAACAAGTTCGTGATCGGCAAGGACGGCCGGGTGGTCGCCCGCTTCCCCCACGGCACCAAGCCGACGGACCCCGCGGTGGTCGAAGCGATCGGCCAGGCGCTGGCCTGATCCCCGGCGTCACCGGGTGGCTTCGATGAAGAACGCCTCCCGGACCTGGTAGGTGAGCCGGAAGGGGATCTCGTCGGAGACGGTCTCGACCAGATTGAAACGGCCGAGCTCGACCACCACCTCCCGACCCCGGAGCTCCGGGAGGAGCGCGTCCGGCACCTCGAGCTGGCCGGTGTCGTCGGCGAGGCACCGGAGGACAGGACCGGTGCCGTCCCGGCGACGGACGACGAGCTCCACCTTGGCGTCCGCCCCCGGGGTGACCGACCCGCCCCAGGCGACGACGAGGGAGCCTTCGGGCCAGAGGGCGAAGCCCTCGCCGGCGAGGGACGGGGTCTCGATGGTGGGCGCCGCGGGCCGGGGGGTGCTGGCGTCGAGCATGGTCACCGCGTCCGCCGGGTCCATGCCCTGGTCGCTCACCACGCGAAAGCTGTCCGGGATGACCTCGAGGTCCCCGCAGGGCACCTCGATCTCCCGCGCCAGGGTGCCCGTCGGATTGCAGAGGTCGAAGTTGCCGACCCTGACCTCCGAGGTCGAAAGATCGACCTCGTCCGCGCAGACGGGCTGGAGCTGGTCTTCCGGGAGACGGTCGACCCCGGCCTGCCGTCGCTGGTTCGTCAGCAGGCAGGGTCCTTCCCGGGCGGTGTCCGGGAGCCCGCCGCTCTGGGTGGCTTCGACCACGTCGATCCAGAAGAAACACCGGCGGTCCCCGGGGTCCGTGGCGAGGTCGTCGGGGCTCCGCACCTCGAAGTAGACCGTCGCGAAGCCGAGCCGATCCCCCTGGCTCCAGACCCGCGGGGTCGGCCACTGGCGGAAGCCCGGCAGGGTGGAACCCAGGCCGTTGCCGCCGTCGTCCCCGCAGCCGCCGGCGCCGACGGCGAGGACCGCCGCGAGCAGCGCCGGGACGCCCACCCGCAGCCCCCGAGGGCGCGGCGAGACCGGGGAGAAGACGGAGGGGATGGGAGCGAACGACGTCGGGGCCATCGGTCTAGGATCCTCGGGGGGAAGGGTTCCGGTCGGTCCGGCGGGGTCCGCCCGCATCGGCGGCGTCCCGGGGGCCCGGGGCCGGGTCGGTGGGCGAGGTGGTACCGGACCCGCCGTCCCGGCGCACGCCGAGGGCCTTCATCTTCTTGTACAGGTGGCTGCGTTCGAGCCCGAGGGACGCGGCGGTGTGGGTGACGTGGCCGCCGTGATGCGCGAGGGCGCGGGTGATCAGGCGCCGTTCCGCGGCATCCATCATCTCCCGCAGGCTCTGTTCCGGATCGAAGAAGTCCGCATCCCGGGCGCCGGGTCCTCGGGCCGCCACGGGCAGCAACGGGCCGACGTCGGCGGCGGTGACCCGGTCCGACGGGGTCAGGATGACGATGCGCTCGACCAGGTTCCGGAGCTCCCGGACGTTGCCGGGAAAGTCGTAGCCGGCCAGGAGCCGCACCGCCTCCGGGGCGATGGACTTTCCCCGCCGATCGTTCGCCTCGCAGGCGATGCGGAGAAAGCGGTCGACCAGGGCGGGGATGTCCTCCCGGCGCTCCCGCAGGGGAGGCACGCGGAGGGGCAGGACGTTCAGGCGGTCGAAGAGGTCGGCGCGAAAGCGCCCTTCGGCGATCTCGGCCTCGAGGGACTTGTTCGTCGCCGCGACCACGCGGACGTCCACCTCGATGAGCCCCTGGCCGCCGACCCGCTCGAGCTCGCCCTCCTGGAGCACCCGAAGCAGCTTCGCCTGCATGGCGGCGGGCATGTCTCCGACCTCGTCCAGGAAGAGGGTGCCCCCGCTCGCCCGCTCGAACTTCCCCCGCCGCTGGCGGGTCGCCCCGGTGAACGCCCCGGCCTCGTGGCCGAAGAGCTCGCTCTCGATGAGCTCGGCGGGCACCGCGGCGCAGTTCAGCTTTTCGAGGGGGCGCCCGGCGCGGCTCGAGCGCTCGTGGATGGCCCGGGCCACCAGCTCCTTGCCGGTCCCCCGCTCCCCGAGGATGAGCACCGGCGCCCGGGCGCTGGCGGCCAGGGCGATCTGCTCCCGGAGGCGAACCATCGGAGCCGAATCCCCCAGGAGCGGCCCGCCGGCGGCGCCGGCCTGCTCCCGGAGGGCCTCGTTCTCGGCGGCGAGCCGGGCGTAGTCGAGGCACCGTTCGATGCTCAGCAGGAGCCGTTCGGTGGCGATGGGCTTTTCCAGGAAGTCGTGGGCGCCGTTCCGAACCGCTTCGACAGCGGTCTCGATGGACCCGTGCCCGCTCATCACGATCACCGGCACCGCGCTCCCCGCCTCCCGCAGGGCCGAGAGCACCTCGAGCCCGTCGAGGTCCGGCATCCGCACGTCCAGCAGGATCACCTCGTAGGTCTTGGCCGCCACCCGTTCGAGGGCGAGGCGGCCGCTGCCGGCGACGTCCACGTCGAAGTCTTCGACCCGCAGGGCCCGGGAAAGGCTGCCCAGGATGTTCTTCTCGTCGTCGACGACGAGCACGCTCGCCCGAGCCACCCGGGAAGTGTGCACGAGCCCAGAGCCGGCACCAGCCGCCTGCGGGTCACCCGTCGGGCACAGCCCGTCACGTACACGTTGACGTCCTCGTCGCCCGAAGGGACGGCCCGTCCCTTATTGAAGACGCTCCCTAGTCGTTCCGGAGGTGGAGCTCCTTCATCTTCGTCTGGAGGCTCTTCCGGGAGATCTTGAGCAGGCGGGCGGCGTGGGTGACGTTGCCCCCGGTCTCGTCGAGGGCCCGGGCGATGATCTCCCGTTCGATGCGGCTCGTCGCCTCCCGGACGGCGACCTTCAAGCCCACGCCAGCGTCGAGCCAGCGGGGGTCGAGGGCGACCACCGGCGTCTTCTCCGGGGGAGCCGCCGGCGCCGGCGCCGTCGGAAGCCCCCGGGCCGGGGTGAGACGGGGGGCGACCCGGCCGGCCACCTCGCCGGGCAGATCGTCACGTTCGATGCGGGGCCCCTCGGCGAACAGCACGCACCGCTCGATGACGTTTTCGAGCTCTCGGATGTTCCCGGGCCAGGGGTAGGCGCGGAGCGCCGCGAGGGCGTCCGCCGAGAGCCCCTCGACCCGCTTGCCGAGGCGTGCTTCGAGCCGCCGCAGGAAGTGCTCGACCAGGGTCGGGATGTCGTCCGTGCGCTCTCGAAGGGGCGGCACCTCGAGGTGGACGACGTTCAGCCGGTAGTAGAGATCCTCCCGGAAGCGGCCTTCCTCGATCCCCTTGCGCAGATCCGTGTTGGTCGCGGCGACGAGGCGAACGTCGACGGACAGGGTCTTGATCCCCCCGACCCGCTCGAACTCCTGTTCCTGTAGCGCCCGAAGCAGCTTGACCTGCATCGCCGCCGGAATGTCCCCGACCTCGTCCAGGAACAGGGTGCCGCCGTCGGCGAGCTCGAAGCGGCCCGGCTTGCTGGTCACCGCCCCGGTGAAGGCGCCTTTTTCGTAGCCGAAGAGCTCGCTCTCGAGGAGGTCCGTCGGGATCGCCGCGCAGTTGACCCGGATGAAGGGGGCGTACCGGCGGGATGAGCTCTCGTGGAGGGCGCGGGCGATGAGCTCCTTGCCGGTGCCGCTCTCCCCGGTGACCAGGACGGTGCTCGGGGTGTCCGCCACCTTTTCGAGGACCGCGTAGACGCCTTCCATCGCCGGCGAGCGGCCGATGAGGCGGAAGCGCCCCGGGCTGTCCTCCGGGTCGGCGACGGGCGCCTCCGGGACCAGCGGCAGGCCGCCCCCCAGTCGTTCCTCGGAGAGCTCCCGGGTCCGCGCCGCCTTGCCGACCACCCGCCGGATCTCCGTCTGGTCGAAGGGCTTCGTCACGTAGTCGAAGGCGCCCATCTTCAGGGCCTCGACGGCGGTGTCGACGGTGCCGTGGGCGGTGATGATGATGACGGGGACCTCCGGATGGTGGGCGCTCACGTGGCGGAGCAGCGCCATCCCGTCGACCTTGGGCATCCGCAGGTCGGTGATCAGCACGTCGAACCCGCCGCCCGGGCGCCCGCCGGCGAAGGCCAGCGCCTCGATGGCCGCCTGGCCGTCGTCGACGGTGGCGACCTCGTAGCCGTCCCGGGCGAGCTGGGCGGAGAGCACCCGGCGGAGGTTCGCCTCGTCATCGGCGATCAACACCCGCCGCGCGTCCCGGTCGTCCACCAGAGGTCTCAATCTCCCACCCCGCCGTCACCCGGGGCAAGGGCGGCTCGGAGGGTGTTGAGGAATCCCTCGCGAACCCTCGGAAGCACCCCTCAGGGCTGGCAGCGGG
>DAPKRP010000501.1:0-4041 GCA_031800515.1 Polyangiaceae bacterium LLY-WYZ-14_1
GGCCAGCCTCCTCGCGGGAGCGATTCCCGCGGGGATCGCCTGGGTGGGGAAGCTCATCGTCGACGGGGTCCTGCTCGCCGCGGAGACCGGGGACCCGGCGGACCAGCGCGCCGCCCTCGGCTGGGTCGGGGTCGAGCTCGCCCTGGTCGCCGGAGCCAGCCTGGTCCAGCGATCCAATCAGACCGCCGAGTCCCTCCTGCGGGCGCTCCTCGGGCAGCGGGTCAACGAGCTCATTCTCGAGAAGGCGCTGACCCTCGAGCTCACCGACTTCGAGGACGCCGCCTTCTACGACCGGATGACCCGGGCGAGGCGGGAGGCGTCGAGCCGACCGCTTTCCCTGGTCCGACGTGGCCTGGGTGTCGCCCAGAACGGTACCTCCCTGCTGGCCTACGGAGCGCTCCTGCTGGCTCTGTGCCCGGTCGTGGTGATCGTGCTGGCGCTGGCGGCGGTGCCCGCCTTCCTGGTGGAGACCCGCTTTTCCCGGGATGCCTTCCGGCTCTTCCGCTGGCGGTCGCCGGAGACGCGGAAGCAGACCTACCTGGAGACCGTCCTCGCCCGGGAGGATCACGCCAAAGAGGTGAAGCTGTTCGACCTCGGGCCCATGCTCCTCGACCGCTATCGGTCGATCTTCCGGACGATCTTCCGGGAGGATCGGGCGCTCACCCTGCGTAGGGGCGCCTGGGGATTCCTCCTGGGGCTCCTGTCGACGACGGCGTTCTATGGCGTCTACGGCTGGATCGCGATGGAGACGGTCGACGGGCGTCTCTCCCTCGGGGAGATGACGATGTACCTGCTGGTCTTCAAGCAGGGACAGGCCGCCCTCGCCGCCATCCTGGCCGCCGTCGGGGGCGCCTACGAGGACACGCTCTATCTATCGAACCTCTACGAGTTCCTCGATCACCGCTCCCGGGACCGGCCCGTCTTGCCGGCCTCGGCGGCCGTGGGCTCGGCGGTGGACCTCGACCGGGGGGTGGACGCTGACGCGGCGGTGGGCCCCGACCCGGCGGACGGGCTGCGCTTCGACGAGGTGGTGTTCACCTATCCGGGAGCACCTCGCCCCGCCATCGACGGGCTCAGCCTGCATCTGCCGCCGGGGCACAAGCTCGCCCTCGTCGGAGAGAACGGGGCGGGCAAGACCACCCTGATCAAGCTCCTCGCCGGTCTCTATCAGCCGAGCGCCGGGAGGGTGCTCTTGGAGGGAAGGGACCTCCGGGACTGGGACCCGGCGGCCCTCCGGCGGCGCATCGGGGTCATCTTCCAGGACTTCGTTCGCTATCAGCTGACCGTCGGGGAGAACGTCGGGGTCGGGGACGTGGACGAGCTGGACGACGAGGTCCGCTGGCGCCGCGCCTCGGAAAAGGGCATGGCGGAACCCTTCATCGCCCGGCTCCCGGAGGCCTACCAGACCCAGCTCGGTCGCTGGTTCAAGGATGGCCAGGAGCTCTCCCTGGGTCAGTGGCAGAAGATCGCCCTATCCCGGGCGTTCATGCGAGAGGGGGCCGATATCCTCGTCCTGGACGAGCCGACCGCCAGCATGGACGCCCGGGCCGAGGCGGAGGTCTTCGAGCGATTCCGCTCCCTCACCCAGGGGAAGACGGCGATCCTCATCAGCCACCGATTCTCGACGGTGCGCATGGCGGACACCATCGCCGTGCTCGAGCACGGGCGGGTGATCGAAGAGGGCAGCCACGCAGCGCTCCTCGAACGGCACGGCACCTACGCGGCGCTTTTCCGGCTGCAGGCGAGGGGCTACCGCTGAGGTGCCCCAGCCGGCTGAGGAGCCCAGCCGGCTGAGGAGCGCGGCCTCGACGCGGAAGCGCGCGGGGCCGTTCCGCGGGAAGGACGCGGCAACCGACCGTCGGCCCGTTCCGACGGGTCAGCCCCGGGCGGGGAGGGGCTGTTCCTGGAGCCCCTTCGGGAAGGGCACCATCCGCTCCTGCTCCGGATCCCAGAGCTTCAGCGCGAAGCAGGCCATCACGTCCCGCGGGTGCAGCGTGATGGTCGGCGGGTCCTGGAGCTCCGGGATGGCCGCCATCGCCTCCGGCAGCCGGTAGAAGGGGATGCAGGGATTCAGGTGGTGGACGTGGTGGTAGCCGATGTTGCCGGTGAACCACTGCATCACCGGGCCCATCTTCAGGTAGCTCGACGATTCCAGGGCCGCCCGGGTGTACTCCCAGCGGTGCCGCGGCTGGAGCCGGATCTCCGGGAAGTTGTGCTGGGCGTAGAAGAGGTAGGCGCCCAGGGCGAAGGCGATGACCAGGGGCAGGAGCAGCCCGAACAGGTAGACGTCCCAGCCCCCGAGGCGGACCAGGGCGACGGAAAGCCCGACGTGGAGCACCAGGGCGGTCAGGCTATCCCAGTTCTTCCGGGGGTTCCGGCGGAAGGACGAGATGCACATCCCGTAGAGGAAGATGGTCAGATAGCCGAGGCCCACGGTCAGGGGATGGCGGATGACCCGGTAGAGCAGCCGCTGCCCCGGCGTCGCCTGCCGCCACATGTCGACGGTCAGCATCATGTAGCTGCCGACGTGGGAACCGACGATCTTTGCCGTGTGGGCGTGGTGGTAGTTGTGGGTCTGCTTCCAGACCGTCGTCGGCGTCAGGATGAACTGGCCGAAGGCGGTGAAGAGCCACTTGGCCAGCCGGGACCGCCGCAGGATCGAGCCGTGCAGGTAGTCGTGGTAGAGGATGAAGGCACGAACGCAGAGCAGGCCGGCCAGCACCGAGGCGGCCAGACGACCCCACCAGGGGAGCGGCTGGGCGGCGATGATGAAGGCCAGGGCGAGCAGGGTGAAGGTCGACCCGACATGCCACCAGCTCTCCCGGGGGTTGTCCCGGGCAAAGGGGCGGGTGGCGTCGATGAGGGCGCGTCCGGTCCGGGGTTCCGTCATGGTGGTGGTCTCGCGAGCGTCCCCGTTCAGGGACAGGTCGTGGGGCCAGAGAATCGCCGGCGAAGAAACTGTCCAGCCAGCCGGTTTCCCAGGTCTCGCATCCCATCGGCGGGAGCGGCAAGTCCTTTGCCCAAGCTCCCCCCGAAAAAACGCGTTGCCCACCCAAAAGTTCAACGATCACAGTGATTTGGAGGGCAGCGTTTTTCTGCCGAGGCCGCCCCCGGGACCCGGGGAAACGGCGCGATCCCACTCCGTAGCTCGCTCGAAGAGCGGCGATCAGGGGCCGGCCGTGCCCGCCGACACCGTCGCGTCCGGGAGGGCGTCCGGGGTGGTCACGCTCTGCCGGGGCGGCGCCTGGGAGAGGATCGCGAGCTCTAGCCAATGTCGAAACTGCCGGTTCATCTCCGTGCTCATCCGGTGACCGACCTCGGAGAACGGCCGCAGCTCCACGTAGAGGCCGAGCTCCCGGAGCCGTTCCACCGCCCGCCGGGTCGGCTCGAAGCGCACCGCCTCGTCGGAGGTCCCGTGCATCGACAGGATCGGCGGGTAGGGCTGCAGGGGATCGACGGTACTTGGCCAGAGGGGCGGCGGCAGCCAGCCGGCGAGGGGGATCGCCACCCCCATCGCTTCCGGATGCTCGACCGCGAGGGTGAAGGTCAGCATGCCCCCCTGGGAGAAGCCGCTCACGATCGGCTCCCCCAGGGTCGGTCGGACATCCCGCAGGACACGGACCAGATGGGCGATGCGGAGCGCCATCATCTCGAGCCAGTAGGCGAGCACGTCGTCTTCCCCGTCCCGGGCCCGGACCGGCAGCCAGGTGAAGCCCGTCCCGAGGGGCGTCGGCGCCCGGGGCATCACGATCCGCATCGGCTCACGGATCCCGTAGAAGGGGCCGCCGGGGACCCGGGGCCGGTCGCCTCGGCCGTGGATCAGGACGACCATCGGAAGCGGGGTGTCCGGGTCGATCTCCCCGAGCACCACCTCGAGATAGACCAGGCCTTCGACGTCCCCCTGTCGCGCCTGGATGCCCGGCGCGTCCACGGATAGGGGTCGAGGCTCGGCTTCCGGGGGGCCGGCCCCCTGGCTCTCCAGGATGCGCCGGGCGGCGCGCTCCGCCGCCGTGGCGGCGAGCTCCGTGGGCAGGTCGACGG
>DAPKRP010000502.1:0-7315 GCA_031800515.1 Polyangiaceae bacterium LLY-WYZ-14_1
GGGCGGGGCGCGACCCATCAGGTCTATCCGGTCGTCGACCTCGCCGTGGACTCGGTGGCGATCGACGCCGTCGCCCCCCTCGAGCCGGGAACCCTCCTCGACCCGATCGAGGTCGTCGGGCGGCGCCACGTGGTGCGGATCGCCTCCGCCGTCGTACGAGAGGCGCTTCCCTGGGTCACCGCCCGAGGGGAGCCCCGCTTCCGCTGCCGCCTCGCCCTCGGGCGGCCCGGCCTCGCCCCGGAGGAGGCGGCGGGCGACCTCCTCGTCGACCCCCGGGGGGTCCGGCGCGCCCTCGAGCTCGCCTCGATGATGCAAGCCCCCCTGCGGGTGGTGAGCCCCACGGCGGTCTCCTCGCCTCCGACCGGGACGGGACTCCGGCTGGTCGGCGCGCTCCGGGACCGGCTCCGGCTCGGCGCCGACGGACCCGAGCTCGCCGCCGGGCTGCGGGAACGGCGCGCCGTCCGGGTCACCTTCGACCTCTTCGCGGTGAGCTACGAGATGGACGTCCGGGTCCTCGAGGCCGGGGCCGGGGCCGGGGCCCCGCTGCGGGCCACCACCACGCCGCCCTCCATCGGCGTCATCGACCTCGAGGTCGCCTTTCCCCTGGTCCTCCGCCGACGCCGACGTCGACGCCGGCCCCGGGTCGTCCTCCCGGAGGGCGTGCACCTCGACGTGCGGAACACCGCCACCGGCGAGCGTGTCGCCCATCCCGTGCTCGACGCCAGCTTCGGGGGCTTTTGCCTGGCGAGCGACCCCGCCCGGGACCTTCTCTGGCCGGACCTCCCCCTCGAAGAGGCGGAGCTCTGTTGGGGGGATCGACGGGCGGCCCTCGGCGACCTACGGGTTCGAAGCGTCGACCCGGACCTCGCGGCCTCGTCCCTCGACGCGGCGCCCCGGGAACGTTGCCACGTCGAGCTCCGGGCGAAGGAACGGGCGAGCGACGACCCGTTGCTCATCGACCTCCTCGCCACCTTCGGTCACCCGGAGCTCGAGGTGCACACCGGGGAGGGCTTCCCGGAGATCGTCGGAACCTACGACGAGGCTCAGCTCCTCGCCGGCTACATGAAGGACAACCTCCGCCCCGTCGCCCCCGCCGCGGCGGTCCACTGGCGCCGCCTCCACCAGGCGCCGGGGCACCTCGTTCGGACCCTGGTCCACCGGGATGCGCAGGGTCGGCCCGACGCGACGATCAGCTCCCTCCGGGCCTGGGACCGGACCTGGCTCATCCAGCACTTCGGCGCGACCTCCGCGGACGGTTTTCGCTGGTCCGGGGAGCTCCAGGAGGCGACCCTCGACTGGATCATTCCCCGGACCGACGGGGATTACATGCTGTTCTTCGTCCACGCGGCGAACCGCCGGATGAACGCCTTCTACCAGCGCTTCATCGAGCTCACGGGAACCCCGGAGGCCATCGCTCAGAGCGGGATCCGGCTCTTTCGTCTACCGGCGAAGGAGGCCGCGTCCCCGGCGGGCATCCGGGGCGACGCTCCCGGCGAGAGCGGCGTGCGACCCCGGGGGACCGCTGGCCGGCCGAGCCAGGGCGAGCGACGGCTGGTCGCTCGGAGCGCGGAAGCCCGCTTCGGGACGATGGCGGCGGACGCCCTCGGTTTCCGGCCCGACGAGCTCGAGCTCCCCCGCTGCGCCGAGGCCTTCGCCGCCGCAGAGCTGGTCCGCCGGCGACGCCCGGAGGTCGTACGGGTGGGGCGCCGGGCGCGCGCCGCCCTGCTCCACGAAGACCTCTCCGTCGGGCTCAACCTGACCTGGATGCAGAACGCCAGCTGGGTGCTCCCCTTGGGGGGCCGCCCGGAGCTCGACCCGGAGGCGATGCCCGCGGTGGTCGACGCCCTGCTCCGCCGGCCGGCGCCGAGCCCCGCCGGTGACCGGTTCGCCCTGTTGCCGGAGGGGGTCTCCGGGGAAGGGCTCGAACGGGAAGGATGGCTCCACCTGCTCGACGCTCGGGTCTACGTACTCAATCGGGCGGGGCTGCACCGTTACTACCACTACGTGACCGACCGCTATGGCGAGGTGGGGATCCGCAAGGCCTCCCGGAGCGCCGCGGCAGCGCAGCGGGCGGGGAGCGCGCCGCCGGGAACGATGACGACCTCCACGGGGTCGAGCTCGCCGGGCGCCGGGGCCGACGCGGGCCGGCAGGCGGCGGGATGAGTCGAACGCCGGAGCGACCGGCGGCCCCGGGGCGGGCCCCGTCGTCCCGCGGGAACGACGCCGACGCCGCCTACGCCGTCGGCGGTTTTCGGGATCGGCAGCAGGAGCTCGAACGGCTTCGGGTCCAGGCCCGCGCCTTCCTGGCGGAAGAGCGGCCGATCCTCGAACGGCTGGGGCTGCCGGACGAGGGGCGCTTCCTCGACGTCGGCTGCGGACCAGGCTTCGTCGCCGAGGCCCTCGGCGAAGCCCTCCCGGGGTTGGAGGTGTTCGGGGTGGACCTGGACCGAACCGTGCTCCCGAGACGTGGCCGCTTCGCCGCCGCGCAGGCCGGGCGCCTGCCCCTCGATCAGGGTCGGTTCGCGGCCGCCTATGCCCGCCTGGTCCTACGCCACGTGCCGGACCCGGGGCTCGTCGTGGGGGAGATGGCCCGGGTGCTGGCCCCCGGGGGCCGGGCGCTTCTCGCGGACACGGACGACGGCGGCCTCGTCCTCTCGCCGATGCCACCGGGCTTTCCCGAGGTGCTCGCCGCGCGCCACGCGGGCTTCCGCCGTCGCGGGGCCGATCCGGAGGTCGGCCGCCGGCTGCCGGGACTGCTCCAGGCGGCGGGGCTCGACGACATCCGGATCGAGGTCCTGCCCGTGCACAGCGGTCGGCTCGGACCGGCCGCCTTCGGCGCCATCGTCCTCGCCCCCATCGCCGACGCCGTCGACCCCGACCTGCTGGCCCCGGATCGGGTGCTCGAGGTGGCGCGCGAGCTCGAAGGCTGGGCAGCCCAGCCCGGGGCCTTCGGCGCGCTCACCGTCGTCCTCGCGAGCGGACGCCGACCCGACGGTCCCCTCGAGGTCGCGGCCCCGAGGACCGACGCATGAGGACGATGCCCGAGCCCCAGCCCGTCGACAGCCGGGGGCCGGAGAGCGCTGGAAGCCCGGGGCCCGTGCCGCCCGTCGTGGACCGCCCCTTCCCCGAGACTCCGGCGGGCTCGCCGGCGGAAACGGCGTCCCCCTCGTCTTCGACCGAGGCCAGGACGGATCCCCGGGGAGCCGCGTGGTCGCCCCTGGCCGACGAGGTGCAGGCGTTCTTCCTGGCCCCGTTTCTCGACGAGCTCGAGGCGACCGCGGGCACCGCAAGGGCCGACGCGGTGCTCGAAGAGCTCGGCGTCGACCAGAACGTCCTCCGGGACCGGACCGCCTGGGTGTCCCTGCGGTTTTGCGAGGCCTTCTTCGAACGGCTCCCCCAGGAGACCCACGACCCGGCGATCTTCGAACGGTGCGGTCGCCTCGCGGTCACCGACCGCTACGCCGGGGTCGCCCGCAGCCTGCTCCGGGCCATCGGCAGCCCGCTTCTCGCCTATCGGCTGGTGACCGAGTCGCTGACCCCGCGCTTCAACAAGGTCGGCGAGTACGCCCTGGAGACGCTGGGCCCGACCTCGATCCGACTCACCTACCGGTGCCGTCCCGGCGCGACGGCGGAGCGGTCGCCCCTGGTGTGCCGGGCCCGTTCCGCGCAGCTGAGCGCCATCGCGTCGATGTTCGACCTGCCGCCGGCGACGGTGGCCCAACCTCGTTGCCTCCACCGGGGGGACGACGCCTGCGTCTACGAGCTCCGCTGGAAGCGGCCCCAGACCTGGCTCGAAGCCTACCTAGGCGCGGCCGCGGGGGGAGCCCTGGCCGGCCTGGCGGCCGGGTTGAACGGGCTCGACGCGCCGGGGGTCGCCATCTTGACCGGGCTCGGCGTCGTCGGCGGCGGCGCCCTGGGGGCGGTGCTGCGGATGCGCCGGGCGCTCGGGGAGCGGGCGAAGGACGTCGCCGAGCAGACCGACGACCTGGTGCGCGCCGCCGAGGCGAGTGAGCGCCGCTACCGGGAGCTCCTCGATGCGAAAGCCGCGGTCGACCGCCAGGTCGCCGACCGCACCGCGGAGCTCCAGGCGACCAGCGAGCGGCTGGCCAGCACCCTGCAGGAGGTGCAGGCCCTCGACCGGGCGAAGACGGACTTCTTCAACAACGTCTCCCACGAGCTCCGCACCCCCCTGACCTTGATCCTCGGGCCCCTCGGCGACCTCAAGGAAGGGGTCGAGCCGCCCGGCGGACAGGACCAGGCGGTCGCCGTCGCCCACCGAAACGCGACCCGCCTGCTCCAGCTCATCAACCAGCTCCTCGACCTGGCGCGGGTCGACGCCGGCCGGGAGCGCCTGGCCCTCGAGCCCCTCGACCCCGTCGGGCTCGCCCGGGAGGTCGTGGAAGCCTTCGGCCAGGCGGCTCGCCGAAAACGGGTGGCCCTTCGGGTCGACGCGTCGGAGGGGCCGTTGGTCAGCCGTCTCGACCGGGGCTGGGTGGAAAGCGCCCTCACCAACCTCGTCGCCAACGCCCTCCGCCATGTGTCGGAAGGAGGCCGGGTGGTCGTCGAGGTCGAGGAAACGCCGGAGAAGGCCCTCGAGCTCGCCGTGGCGGACGACGGCCCCGGCCTCTCCCCGGAGGCCCAGGCGGTCGTCTTCGAGCGCTTTGCCCAGGCGGAGGGGACCCAAGGAGGCAGCGGCCTGGGCCTCGCCATCGTCCGGGAGGCGGCCCGGCTCCACGGGGGGCAGGCCCGGGTGGAGAGCCGCCCCGGGGAAGGCGCACGCTTCACCCTCACCCTCCCCCGACGCCTCGACGACGGCGACGGGGATGGCGACGGTCCAAGGGTCGACCCGGGCGTCCCGGGGACGGATTCCCAGGAGCCCCGTCCGGCGGTGGTTTCCCTCCATCCCCGCCTCGCCGCCGAGGCGGTGGACCTGGGCACGCCGACCTCCAGCGCGCCGCCCAAACCGTCGGTGGACCCGCGCACGCCCCTCGCCCTGGTGGTGGAGGACAGCGCGGAGCTCCGGGAGCATATCGCCGGCGTCCTCTCCCGGGACTTCACCGTCCGCGCCGCGGCGAACGGCGCCGAAGGCCTGGAGGCGGCGTTGGCGATCCGGCCGGACGTGATCGTCTCCGACGTGGCGATGCCGGCGATGGACGGCTTCGAGCTCTGCCGACGCCTCCGAGGCCGGGAGGAGACCCGGGCCACCCCGATCATTCTGGTCACCGCCCGGTCGGACCAGGAACGGGTGCTCGAAGGCTTCGAGGCCGGGGCCGACGACTACGTGGTCAAGCCCTTTCACGGCCGGGAGCTCCTGGCTCGGGTGGGCGTCCACGTCCGGCTCCGCGCCACCGTCCGGGAGCTCGCCCACCGGGAACGCCTCGCCGCCCTGGGCGTGATGGCCGCCTCCGTCGCCCACGAGGTGCGGAATCCGCTGACCGCCATCACGAGCGGGCTCGGGGCGATGCGGCGGCGTCTCGGCGGCAGCCTCGACCCGGCCAGCGTCGAGATGCTGGAGGTGCTGCTCGAATGCACCGATCGCATCCACACCATCACCACGGACCTCATGGACCTGTCCCGGGTGGACCGGGCGGAGGTCGACCGATTCGCGCCGGGAAGAGGCGTCCGGTCGGCGGTGCGTCTCGCCCAGGCGCGGGCGCCCCAGACGGTCGCGATCGAGCTCGAGGTCGACGACCAGGCGGTCCTCGTCGGGCGACCCGGGGATCTGAACCACGTCTTCCTCAACCTCCTGGACAACGCGGTCAAGGCCGTCGGCGACGCGGGGACCATTCGCGTCGTGGGCCGAGCCGACGAGGCCGATGGCTATCTCGTCACCGTGGACGACAGCGGCCCGGGGATCCCGGAGGAAGCCGTCGACCTGGTCTTCCAGCCTTTCTACACTACACGCCTCGGCGGGGAGGGCACCGGCCTCGGCCTGGCGATCGCGCGGCAGGTGATCGAGCAGCACGGCGGCACCTTGAAGGTGGATCGGTCCGAGCTCGGGGGGGCGCGCTTCACGGTTCGGATTCCCGGACTGGCCGCCGTTGAGCCCGTGTTAGGGTGACCCCGACGCCTGGCGGGCCATGGCCATCGACTACCGCGCGTATCCGGTGCTCTACGTCGACGACGACGCCCCGAATCTCGTCGCCGTTCGCTACGCCCTCGAAGACCGCTTCAGCCTGATGACCGCCTCCTCCGGCGAGGAGGGCCTCCGCATCCTGGAAGAGCGGGACGTCGCCGTCCTGCTCTGCGATCAACGCATGCCCGGGATGACCGGCGTGGAGGTCTGCGCCCGCGCCCGGGAGCTTCGCCCGGACACGATCCGCATCATCGTCACCGCCTACGCGGACATGCACGCGGCGATCGACGCGATCAACCGAGGGCGGGTGACCCGCTACCTGGCGAAGCCCTTTCGGGACGAGGACCTGGTCGAGGTGCTGCAGACCGCGATCGAGCTGGTCCACATCCAGCGCACCGTCCGGGACATGGAGGTCCGCCTGCTGCAGGCGGGGCAGACCCACGCGGCGACCACGATCCACGCCGAGCTGGCCCACGAGCTCAACAACTACCTGAGCACCCTGCTCGTCGCGACGCAGCAGATCGGGGACTACGCCCGGGTGGCATTGGACCAGGTCGGAGAGCGTAACGCGGACTCCCTGCCGGGGATGCTCGAAACGATCCACGAAGCCAGCATCGACGCCCTGGCCGCCGTCGAACAGCTCCAGGACATGGTCGACCGGCTCCGCCGGGGAGGCACGTCCCTCGCCGAACCGTCGGCGCGCTCCGACGTGGCCCGGGTGGTCGACTCGACGGTGCGGATCGTGCGGGCGGAGATCCAGCGGGCCGCCCTGCTCCAGGTGCTCGTCGAGGACTCTCCCGTCGTCGCCATGGACAAGTCGGAGCTCGGCCAGGTGGTGATGAATCTGTTGCTCAACGCGGCGCAGGCGGTGGAGGGGAAGCGCGCCCGCTCGACCCGAGAAAATCCGGCGGGCCCCGAGGAGCCGTCCGACGCCCCGGCCTTCGGCATGGCATCGCGTCCGACCGACGTGATCTCGGTCCGGGTGACCCGGGGCGCCGGCGAAGCCCTGCTGACGGTCAGCGACACGGGCCCCGGGGTCCCCCCGGGCCAGGAAGAACGGATCTTCGATCCCTACTTCACCACCCGGGACTCCGGAAACGGGCTCGGCCTCGCGGTGGTTCGCAGTCTGCTCCATAAGGCGGGGGGCAGCATCGACGTCGAGGCGCCGCCGGAGGGGGGCGCCCGCTTCGTCGTCCGGCTCCCGGCCGTCGACGAGCGCTGAGCCGCCACCCGTCTCAG
>DAPKRP010000503.1:0-4867 GCA_031800515.1 Polyangiaceae bacterium LLY-WYZ-14_1
GTAGGGGCGCCCCCGCGCGAGGGGCGACCGCCGGCAGAGCCTGGAAGGTGCCGGGGACCAGCGCAGCGCCGGAGACCCGTTCCTCGCTCGGCTCCGTCGGCCCGCTCATCTCGCCGAGGGCGGCGGTGCGGAGGGGCCGGCCGCCCGGGCCCTCCGCCGCTGGCGCCTGTGCTGCCGGGGGCCGAGGCGTGAGGCCGGCCGCGCGAAGAAAGCCCTGGAGCAGGGCGCGGGCGGTTCCCTGACGACCATCCCGCTGACGGGAAAGCGCTCGCATCACCACCGCCCCCACCTCCGCCGGCAGCTCCGGCCGAACCGCGGTCAGGGGCGCCGCCCGTCCGTCCAGCACCGCGACCACCAGGTCCGCGGGGACCTGCCCGACGTAGGGCGGCACGCCGGTCAGGCACTCGTAGAGGATCACCCCGAGGGCGTAGACATCGACCCGCCGGTCGAGGTCGGCTTCCCCGAGCAGCTGCTCCGGGGCCATGTAGCGGGGGGTGCCGACGATCTGCCCGGTGCGGGTGAGGCTGGCGCTGCCGTAGACCTTCGAGATACCGAAATCGAGGAGCTTCACCCCTCGGGCATCCCCGGGCAGGGCGTCGAGCAGGAAGATGTTGTCCGGCTTGAGGTCCCGGTGGATCACCCCAGCCTCGTGGGCTGCGGTGAGCGCCCCGGCGACGCCATCGAGCACCGGGACGAGCTCGCCGACGTCGAGGCGACGGCTTCGGCGCAGCCGGTCGCCGAGGGTCTCGCCTTCGAGCAGCTCCATCGCCAGGTAGAGCCGCCCATCCGGCAAGAGGCCCTGGGCTTCGAAACCCACGATGGCCGGGTGCCGGAGCCGTTCGAGGACGGCGGCCTCCCGACGCAAGCGCTCGACGGCTTCCGGCTCGCCGCTGAACTCCGGGCGGAGGAGCTTGAGGGCGACGGTCTCGCCCCCCCGGCGGAGATCCCGGGCCCGGAACACGGTCGCCATGCCGCCGGAGCCCAGAACGCCTTCCACCCGGAAGCGACCGTCGAGGACGGTGCCGACGACGGCGTAGGGCGCGGGATCGTCGCCCGTCCCCCGGCCCTCTGAGCCTGCCTCGCCACCGCCGCCGGGCCGCACGCCGGCGATTCTACGATCCGAGGAAGATCACGGCGAGGCGGGCGAGCCAGGTCACCATCGAGGCGATCGCCAGCACCATCAGGACCCGGTCGAGCTGCAGCCGTTCCAGGGTGTCGACCACCGGCAGGGCACGGATCGCCCCGACGACGCTGACCGGCAGGCTAGCGACGGTGACCAGGAAGAGCAGCACGCCGAACGGATTGGCGCCGAAGGCACCCGGCAGGTCCAGGCGGACCATGTGGCTGAAGGCGGTGGTCAATCCGCAGCCGGGGCAGGGCACCCCGAGAAAGACGATGAAACCGCAGGGCGGCAGCCCGAGCTGGGTATGGGTGCCGTGACCGGCCGGGTCCGGGGTGAGGGCGACCGCGGTCGCCAGCACCGCCGCCGGGAGGACGAAAAGCAACCCCCAGACCAATCTGGTGCCGAGCCGTTCCGCGGCGCGGTGGCGGCGGCGAGCCGGCGCCGCGGGCATCGAAGTGTCCGCCGTCGTCATCGGGCCGAGTGTAGGGTCCCGCCGCCGCTGGCGCCGCCGTCGGGCAGGGGATCGGCGTGGAGGGCGGTCCGGTCCCGGGAGCCCCGGGGGAGGGGAGCGACCCTCTCAGTTCGGGTCGGGATAGTCCGGCTCGGCGTTCGGGTCGCCGATGAGGAGCGGGTGGAGCAGCCGGCGGGGGTCGAGGAGGCCTTCCGGCCCGTGGAGCTCCAGGTGGAGGTGGGCGGCGGAGCGGCGCATGCCGGTGCGGCCCACGGTGCCCAAAAGGTCCCCCCGGGAGACCTCGTCACCGTAGGCGACCCGGACCTCTTCGAGGTGCATGTAGCAGCTGCGGAGGGAGTCCTGTCCGTCCCGCCGATGCCGCAGACACACGTACCGTCCCCCCGCCCCCAGGCGGCGGTCCGGGATCGCCTCGTAGCCCCCGTCGGGCATCTGCCGGCTGCCCGCCGGGGGCGGCAGGTCGATACCGGCGAAGTAGACCATCCCGTCGGCGACCGCCCGGACGGGCTCCCCGGGCTCGCTCTCGAGGTCGACGCCACGGTGGGCCCGGTCGCCGTCGTCCCGCTCGTCCCCGAGTCCGCTTTGGACCACCCGGGGCTCGCCATCGAGGGGCGCCCCGAAGCGGACGCCGAGGCGGGTGACCGTCCGCCGAGCGGGGAGCGCGCCGTAGTAGCGGAGGAGCCGCCGCCGGTCCGTGAGGATGCGGTCTTCATCCCGGTCGCTCCGCACCCGGTCCCCCCAGACGAAATGGGAGACGTGGTGGCGGTGCGGCACCTGGTCGAAGGCCCGGTCGAGGCCCGGGTGCTGCTCCCGCCAGGCCCGGAGGAAGGCGGCGGCGAAGTATAGGTTGCTCTGGGCGAGCTCGAGGCGCGGGCCGGCGAAGGGCCAGCGGCCGACGTCGAGGGTTCGTTCCACCCAGCGGTCGCCGGGACCGAGCACCCGGTAGCGGTAGACGCCCCGGCGCAGCCGTTCCGCGTACATCCGCCGTTCGATGCCGGTCATCCCGAGCTCGCCCTGGGGGCCCTCCGCATCCCGGATGCAGTGGCTTCGGCGATAGGCGAGCCCGCCGAGCAGAAACGGGTCGATGTCGAAGGTCTCCGCGTGTTCGGCGAGCCACCGACCGTAGAGCCGGGCGGTGCGAGGCCGGACACTCCCGCAGAGGGTCCGGAAGGCGGCGGCGAGGCGCTCCGGGTCCACCGGGTCCGGGGAGGGGGGCTCCGGCGGCCAGTCCTCCGGGTCGACCCAGGCGTTGGCCTGGTAGTTCGGGCGCTGGCCGCGGATCCGGCGAGGGCGCCAGGGCCGGGGCAGGCGCCGGGTCCCTCCGCCGCCGCCTCCCTGGCTCGCCCGGGCCTCTCCCTCTTCCGCTCGGGCCGCGGGGCCGCCGGGCGGGAGCACCGGGGCCACCAGCCCGAGGGCGAGGGCCGCAACCGCCGCCGCCGCCACCCGCCGACGGGCACCGGCTCGGACGGACGCCGGGGTCACGTCGCCTCCACGACGTCGCCCCACCAATCGCTCGTGCCGACCAGCTCGACCACGGTGAGGGCCTCGGCCCCGGCGCGGTCCGGTCGGACACCCTCGGCGAGGAGGGTTCGGGCGATCTCCCAGGCGACGGCGGAGCGGATGGCGAGGTCGTGGCGGGTCACGTGGAAGGTGCTGGCCTCCGCCCAGGCCATGGACCAGATGCTCTCCGCCACCCACTCCCGGATCAGGTCTTCCGCCCGGTCCGTGGTCGGTTCCCCCCGGGCTTCGGCCCGGTCGAACGCGGGGGCCCAGGGCCGGCGGTGGAAGGGGGGCGACTTCCCCCCGTTCCCCCGGCGACGGCGAAGCCGCCGAAGCCCGTGAGCGAACCAGGCCATCGCCGCCCCGAAGCGGGTGTCGACGTCATCGGCATCCTCGAAGAGCTCGGCCTCGACGTCCTTCCAGCACCGCGGCCCCCGCAGGGCCGGAAGCAGGTCCACCTCGAGGGTCGCCGCCACCCCCTCGCCCCGACGGATGCCGGCGAGCAGCCGCTCCTCGAGGGCGAGCCAGTCCTCGAAGGTCGCCTTGCCCTTCCGGCCGACGGGGATCAAGGGAGGCACCCGGTGGTCGGCGTGCAATCGGCCGCCGGCGTTCCGGAGGCTGGCGGCGGCGCGCTCGGCTTCGAGGGGCGGCCGGGGCCCGACGGTACGGCAGGGGCATCGGTGCTGGGAGGCGATGCGTCCCCCGGCCGGCGTCGCGGTCAAGAACAGGGGAAACCGTTGGCAGAAGCTGGGCTTGGCGGCGGCGCCGAGGGCGGCATGGAGCTCGCAGCGATCCCGCCCGAGGAATACGCAGGCGCCCTCGTCGGTGGTGCGGAGCGCCGGCCCCTGGCCGTCCGGGTCCTTGGCGGAGCCGACCAGGACGGCGGGCGAGATCTTGCGAAGCGCCCGGGCTTCCGCCGGCACGAGGGGTCCCAGCACGTGCACGTCGGTGCAGCAGAGCCCGTCTCCGTGGCAGGCGTAGGCGGCCCCGGGGAAGACCGACAGCGGTTTAGTTCGGCTCCGCCCGCCCGTTACCATCTCTGCCCGTCCGGCCGCATCGGCCGCGGCCCCGGCCCGGGGATGACGCGCCGGCATGGACAGGGGCGCCGATCCGCTGCTTTCATCGCCGGTGCCTCGGGTCCCGTCGTGGTCCTCGGGCGCTGACCCCCGGAAACCTCATGAAGCCCGCCGCCGCTGCTTCGCCCCTGCTCGGCTACAACACGAACGTCCGACACCGGGGGCGGGTCTACCACATCCAGACCGAGGACTCGGGCCTCGAGCGGCCCCACGTCATCACGCACCTCTTCGCCGACGGGGGGCGGATCGTCGCCTCCCAGAAGACCAGCTACGCGGACCACGTCGCGTCCGGGGGCTACCCGGCGACGGTCAAGCAGCTGATGCAGGACCAGCATAAGGCGATGTTCATCGCGCTGCGGGCGGGGACCTACGACGATTCGGAAGACGCCGTCGCCGCCCCCCCGGGAGGCGCCGGGAGCCCCACGGGGGCAGCCGCCACGCGACCCAACACCCCCAAGGTCGACGTCGCCGCCCTCGAAAAGGCTGCCGCACAGCTCGCGAAGGGCGGCTACACGGTGGCCCGCAAGGTCACGCCGCCAGCCCGCCCGGCGAGCGGCACGGGAGCCGCCGGCCCCCCACCGAGCCGCCCCTTCGGCGCCGACCTGGTCAGCGAAAAGAGCTTGGACGAGGTGATCCTCGGCTATCTCGCCGAAGAGCTCGACGGCGACGGCGGCCCCTCGCAGGGCTGAATCGCCCTCC
>DAPKRP010000504.1:0-2016 GCA_031800515.1 Polyangiaceae bacterium LLY-WYZ-14_1
GCCGAAGCCCTACCAGCGGTCCAGGAGCTGGCCGCCGCGGGTCGAGGGATCGAGCTCCGGACCACCCCGAACCCGGCGCGCCCGGGAGAACGGCTCGTCGCCATCGCCGTGGTGCCGGCGGCGGCCGCCTCCTCCGGCGACGATGGGACGCCTGCCCCGGAGCGCGGGACCCCCGGAGAGGGGGCGCTTCCGATCTTCGTCGATGAAGACGATCGGAGGCGACTCGCTGGCGCGGTCCTGGACCACGACCCCGACGAAGGCTGGCGGCTTCGGGTCTCCCTCGAGCTGCGTGCCCGGGAGACCCCCAATCCCGACGGTCGCCTCTATCTGGTCGACCGCCGGTTGACGGATGGGGCGGCCCTCACCTTCACCCCGCGGACCGAGAACCCGGCCCTGGCGGGGCGGCTCCTCGATCACCCCGGCGTGATCGCCGTGCTCCTCCGGGGGGCGACGCTCACCGTCGAGCGGAGGGAGGGGACCCCCTGGAGCGAGATCGACCCCCACGTCTCCCAGGCGCTCCGCGCCCATTTTCTCGCCGCCGGGGAAGCCTTGGAGGGGGTGGCCGAGGTGCGCTTCGAGACCGAGCTCGAAAACGAGGTGGCCCGAGTGCTCGACGCCGAGGTGCGGCCGGCGATCCGCCGGGACGGCGGCGAGCTCCGCCTGCTCGGCGTGCGGCCCGACGGCATCGCCGAGGTCCGCCTCGTCGGCGCCTGCCGAAGCTGCCCCTCGAGCACCCGCACCCTGCACCGGGGCGTCCAGACGGTTCTCACCCGAGCCTTCCCGGGGGAGGTGCGCGGCGTGGAAGCCATCGGCGACTAAGAGGGGGGTGTGTTCACCGGGACGGGCCGAAGGCCCCGTCCCTTCGTGCACGTGCACGTGCGCGTGCGCGTGCGCGTACGCGCACGCCACGCGACCCGGTGCGAACTTCCGCGCAGAGGGGGTCAGGGCGTCCAGGCCCAGGCCGCCTGGCGCGCTGCCATCCTCGACCTCATCGGCACCCGGCGAAGCAGGCGCTCGGCGCTCCGGGCCCGCATCGCCGTGAAGACGCGCCCGTAGTTCGAGGCGGGGTGCCAGAAGAGCCAACCGTCGGCGCCCCCGACCCGGGCCCCTCGGATCTGTTCCCGAACGGTCCGGGCGCTGAAATCCGAGACCCCGTCGTCGAAGGCCTGGAGGAAGGGGCGGATCACGGGCACGGGACCCACCCGCTCCCGAAGGCGGCTGACCCCTGCCTTGATGAGCCCGAGGGCCCGACGGTCCAGGTGCCGCCCCCAGGTCTTCATCGCGTTCAGGTAGAGCATCGGGCTGAAGACTTCGACGTGGGGGACCCAGGCCTCGAGGTCCTGGCCCAGGCTCGAGGGGTCGCCCTCCCGGAAGGCGGTCAGACCGAACACGTCGACGCTCAGGGGAACCCCCAAGGCGGCGTCCAGGCGAGACAGCAGGTCCGTCATCACCTGAACCCGACTGCGACCCTCGAACCCCCGCAGCACCGCGTGGTGGGCCGCCGGGTCGACGGGGAACCGGATGTAGTCGAGCTGGATCTCGTCGAAGCCGAAGGACTCGGCCTCCTCGACCAGGGCGAGGACCAGGTCGTGGTTGATCGACAGGGTCGGGTCGAGCCAGGAGCCCCCGGTGCCCCAGCTGGTCCAGACCCGGCCCTCTCTCCTGGGACGCCCGTCGAGGATCGCGCGCTCCGGCTGCCGATGGGGCAAGACCGGATCGGAAAAACAGACCACCCGGGCGATGGTGTAGATCCCCGCCTGCTTGAGACGCCGGACCAGCCCCGCCGGGTCGTCGAGGAACTCGGCTCGCTGGGCCTGTAGGTCGTCGATCGCCGTCGCGTAGGTCACCCGGCCCTGGCCGTCCTTCAGGTCGATGACCGCCGCGTCCGCCCGGGCGGTCTCGAGGGTACGGAGTGCACCGACGACGCCGAAGCGCCGGAGGTACGGGCCGGTGAGATAGATGCCCCGGGCACGCTGTCCGGGCTCGCTGACCGGGTCCAGGGTCGGGGGGGGCTCG
>DAPKRP010000505.1:0-10086 GCA_031800515.1 Polyangiaceae bacterium LLY-WYZ-14_1
GAGGCCTGGGGGGCGGCCCTCGCCATGCGCCCCGACGACCCGGAGCTCGAAGCCCGCCTCGCCCAGGTCGACGAGGTGCAGAGCCAGTGGAACGCGATCGTCGACCGCTTCCTCGACGAGGCCAAAGGCGCGAGCGACGCCACCCTCAAGACCTCGCTCCTGACGCGGGCGGCGGGTCTCGTCTGGCAGTACGAGCCCGACGAATCCACCCGAAACCTTCGGGTCGACGACCTCTTCGACGAAGCGCTGACCGCCGACCCCGCCGCCACCCGGACCGCCCGGCTCCACGCCGAGACCCTTCGGGTGCGCCGGCGCCACCGGGACCTCGCCGAGGTCCTCGTCTCGGCGGCGGACGCGGCGCGGAACCGGGACGAGAAGCTCCACCTCTACCTCCGGGCCGCGCGGACCTTCGCCCGGGTGGTCGGGGACGACGACCGGGCGTCCTCGTGTTTCGAGCGCGTGCTGGACCTCGCCCCGGGCCAGGACGAAGCCCTGTCCTTCCTGGTCGATTACTTCACCAAGGCGGAGCAGTGGGACCACCTGGTCGCGCTCTACGAAGACGCCCTTCGCTCCCGGCAGAAGCTCGAGAGCGAAGAGGGGATCCTGCTCCAGATCGGCATGGTCCACTGGCGGATCCGGGGGCGAAGCCAGGAGGCGGAGCCCTACTTCGCCCGCCTCCGGAAGCTCGACCCGGCGCACCCGGGGATGCTCGACTTCTACCGGGAAGTGCTGACCCGCTCCGGGGACGAAGGGCGCCTCCTCACGATCCTCTCCGACGCCCTCCGGGTCACCCAGGACCGGAGCGCCAAGACCGCCCTCGGGGTCGAGGTCGCCCGCCTCGCCCAGAACAACGACGCCACCCTCGAGCGCGCCATCGACGCCTGGAAGGCGGTCCAGCGGCAGAAGCCGGACGACCCGGAGGCGCACCGGGCGCTCAAGGAGCTCTACCGGCGGGCCGAGCGCTGGAACGCCCTGGTCGAGGTCATCAAGGCGGAGGTGGACGCCCTCGGGACCGGGCCGGAAACCCGGGACGAGCGGGTCGCCCTACTCCGGGAGATGGTGCCGATCTACCGGGACCGGCTCCAGCTCGACGTGATGGTGATCAACACCTACAACGCCATCCTCCAGGAGCTGCCCGGTGACCCGGAGTCCCTCGACGCCCTGGCCTCGACCTACGAAGCGATGGGGCGCTGGAACGACCTCATCCAGGTGCTGACCCGGCAGGCGGAGGCGGCGGCGACGGAAGCGGAGCAGGTCGCCCTCTACCAGCGGGTCGCGGACCTCTGGATCGAGCGCTTCGCCAACTACAATCAGGCCACCCAGCCCCTCGAGCGCGTCGTCGCCATCGACCCGGAGAACCGCAACGCCCTCGCCCAGCTGAAGGAGATCTACGCGAAGAAGCGCTCCTGGAAGTCCCTCTTCGACGTGATGCAGCGGGAGTCGGTGCTCTTGAGCGACCCGGACGCCCGCACCTCCCTCAAGGTCGAGCTCGCCAAGCTCGCCGGGGAACGCCTCCACCGGCACGACGAGGCCATCGGCCTCTGGCGGGAGGTCCTGGTGGACGCGCCGGAGACCCCCGGCGCCCTCGACGCCCTGGAAAAGCTCGCCGAGCGGGAGAAGGACTGGGCCACCCTCGCCGATGCCCTGGAACGCCGGGCGGAGGCCACCGGGGACGAGCGCACCCGCATCCGCATCCTCCAGAAGCTCGGGGCGGTCTACGGCGACCAGCTCGACGACCCGGGCCGGGCGGCGTCGGCCTGGAAGCGGGTGCTCGAGCTCGACCCGAAGAACGGTCGGGCGATGCGCACCCTGCGGGAGTCCTTCGTCGCCGCCGGGGACTGGGAAGGGCTCGAAGCCCTCTATGGAGACGCCGGCGACTGGGAGGGGCTGGTCGACGTCCTGGGCTCCGCCGCGGAGAAGACCTCCGACCCGGCGCTCAAGGTCGCCCTGAGCTTCCGGGCGGCGGAGGTCTACGAGGACCGCATCGGCGAGCCCCATCGGGCCTTCCGAAACTACGAGCGGGTGCTCAGCGTCGACCCGAAAAACGCTCGGGCGGCCCGGGCGCTGATCCCGATCTACGAGCGGGACGAAAAGTGGAGCCGCTTGCTGGGGCTTCACGAGGTGCTCCTCGAAGAGCTCGGGGAGGCTGGGTCGACGGGTGAGCGCATCGCCATCCTCGAGGAGCTCCGCACCCTGGCCCTCGACCGGCTCGGGAACGAGGGCCGCGCCCTCGACTACATCGCCCGGGCCTACGCCCTCGAGCCCACCAACCCCACCTTGGTCGAAGCCCTCGAGCGGACCGCCGAGGCGGCGGCGGGTCACGGCAAGCTCGCCGAGCTCTACCTGGCTCGCCTCGACGAGCTCGGGGCGGCGGCGGACGACCCGGAGCACGAGGACGAGGCCCTCCGGCTCCGGCGTCGGGTGGCGATGCTCTCGGACGAGAAGCTCGGCCGGGCCGGCGAGGCGATCCTCCAGCTCGAGCGCATCCTCGAGGCCACCCCGGAGGACCTCGAGGCGGTCTCCACCTTGGATCGCCTCTACCGGGAGCAGGGCCGCCACGAGGACCTCCGGCGCCTCTACCTGCATCGGATCGAGCACGCCCCCCACGACGGGGAGCGACACTCGTTGCTCTCCGAGCTGGCCCGTTTCGAAGAGGAGACCCTCGACGACCCGACGTCCGCCGCCACCCGCTTCGAGGCGATCCTCGATCTCGACCCGGATGACGAGGAAGCCCTCGCCACCCTGGACCGGCTCTACGGGACGGCGGAGCGCTTCGGCGACCTCGCCGAGATCCTCGAACGCCGACGGAACCTGGCGACCACCGGCGGCGACCGGCGGGGCATGACCCTGCGCCTCGCGGCGCTCCACCGGGACCATCTCGACGCCCCGGAGCGGGCCCTCGCCGCCTACGGCGAGGTGCTCGAAGAGCACGGGACCGACGGGGACGCGATCAGCGGCCTCGAGAGCCTCGCCGGGGACGACGACCTGGCCGTCGAGGCGAGCCGCCTCCTCGAGCCCGCCTACGAGAGCCTGGGCGCCCATCGGCGCCTGGTGGAGATCCTCCGGCGGCGCCTCGCCCTGGTGGACGACGCGGATGAGGTCCGGGAGCTCCGCCTCCGCATCGCGGACCTGGCCTCGGCGGAGCTCGACGACTGGTCCATCGCCTACGAGATGCTGGAAGCGGCCTTCCTCGACCGCTCCGACGACGTCGACCTCTGGGACCGGGTCGCCGAAGCGGCGGAGCGGGCGGGCGCCCACCGGGCCCTTGCCACCGCCTTCGCCAGCGCCATCGATCGGGACGGTCTCCCCGGGAGCGATCTCGCCGTGCTCTCGGCGAAGGTCGCCGCGCTCCACGACGGGGTGCTCCGGAACCCGTCGGCGGCGGAGCCCTTCCACCGGAAGGTCCTCCAGCACGACCCCCTCGCGGACCGGGCCTTCGCCGCCCTGAAGGACCTGTACACGACCCAGGAGCGCTGGGACGACCTCCAGGTCCTCTACCGCAACCGGATCGCCCAGACCGTCGACGTCCAGGCGAAGCTCGAGCACCTGCTCCAGGTCTGCTTCCTCTTCGAGGAGATGCTCGATGAGCCCGAGCTCGCCATCCGGGCCCACCAGGAGGTCCTCGACCTCGACCCCTCCCACGCCGCGAGCCGCCGGGCGCTCCGGCGCCTCTACCAGCGGACCGAGCGGTGGCGGGACCTGGTGGCCCTGCTCCAGCACGAGCTCGACGAGGCCGGGGGCCAGGACGTCGTCGACCTGACCTTCGAGCTCGGCACCCTCCACGAGCAGCGCCTCGACGAGCCGGGGGCGGCGGTCGACCGCTACGAATCGGTGTTGATGGCGCAGCCGCATCACCTGCGGGCCCAGGAAGCGCTCGAGCGGCTGCTGCCGACGCCCAGCCAGCGCCAGCGCATCGCCGCGATCCTCGAGCCCCTCTACACCTCCCAGGGCGCCCACGCGGAGCTCGTCCAGGTGCTCGGCGTGCAGCTCGAGGATACCTCGGACCCGGGCAGCCGGGTCGCCCTGCTCCTTCGGATCGCCGAGCTCCGGGAGAACAAGCTCCGGGATCCGGAGGGGGGCTTCGCCGCCCTGGCGGAGGCGGTGGTCACGGACCCGGCGGATGGTCACGCCCGACAGGAGCTCGAGCGCCTGGCCCGGGTCCGGGGCGCCCAGCGAGAACGGGCCGAGGTCCTCGAACGCGCGATCGAGGCCTCCTCCGCGTCGAGCTACCTCCAGGCGGAGCTCCAGATGGAGCTCGCCCGGCTCTGGGGGGAAGCGGTCGGCGATGCGGAGGCGGCGGAGACGGCCTGGGCCCGGCTCATCGAGATCGACCGGGACAACCCGGAGAGCGTCGTCCCGGCGAGCGAAGCCCTCGCTCGGCTCCACGAGGACCGGGGCGACCACGCCGCCCTCGCCCAGGACCTCCGCCGCCTGGTCGACTTCGCCCCGGATCCGGTCGCCCGGGGCGGGCTCCTCGTCCGCCTCGCCCAGCTCCTCGAGGAGCGGCTCGGGGACCTTCCCGCCGCCGTGGAGGCTCACCGGGAGCGGCTCGACATCGACCCCGGGGACCGGGAGGCGTTGCTGGCCCTCGAACGGCTCTACGAGCAGCAGGAGGAGTGGCAGCGACTCATCGGTGTGCTCCAGAGTCGGGACGCGGCGACCTCGGACCCGGAGGAGCAGCGGGCGATCGCCCGGCGCATCGGCGACGTCTACGAGCGCCACCTCGGCGACCCGGACAACGCCATCGTCGCCTACGACGACGTCGTCCAGCGCTTCGGCCCGGACCCGGAGACCCTGGGCGCCCTCGCCCGACTCTACGAAGCCGGGGAGAGCTGGCAGGACCTCCTCGAGACCCTCCAGGCCCACTTCGACCACGCCGACGCCCCCGACGAACGCGCCGAGCTTCGCTTCCGCATCGCCGAGCTCCACCGGGAGAAGACCCGGGAGCTCGAGGCGGCCATCGAAGGCTACGGCGAGGTCCTCGAGATGACCGGGGGCGACCATCCCGGGAGCATCGCCGCCCTGGAGGTGCTCCTCGACGACGAGGACTCCCTGGCGAAGGTCGCCGCGGCCCGCGTCCTCGTACCTCGCCTCGCGGCGGCGGGTCGCCACGAGGGGCTTCTGCGAGCCCTGGTCGTCGTCGGGGAATCGGACGATGCCGCCGAGCGCCTCGACGCCCTCCGGCGGGGGGCCGACGTCGCCCGGGAGGCCCTCGGCGACCAGGATCAGGCCTTCGAGCTCACCGTCCGGGCGGTCCGCCAGGCCGCCGCCGAGCCCGACCTCGCCGCCCTCCTCGATCAGGCGGATGCCCTGACGGAACAGACGGGTCGCTACGAGGAGGCGGCCCGGGCCCTCAAGGAGGTCGCCGGAGAGATCCTCGATGGCGACCAGCAGGTGCGGGTCCTGCTTCGGGTCGCGGACCTCGCCCGAAAGCACCTCGAAGACCCGGCCCTGGCCCGGGATTTCTACTTTCGGGTCCTCGAGCAGCAGCCGGACCACCGGGTGGCCCTCGACCGGCTGGAAGAGCTCTTCGAAGACCGGGGGGAGCCCGATGGGCTCCTCGACATCCTCCGCCGGAAGACGGAGCTCGCCAGCGAGCCGGACCAGCGGGTCTGGCTCCTGCTCCGTCAGGCGGAGCTCTCGGAGCAGGAGCTCGGGGACCCACCCTCGGCGGTGGAGGCCTACGAGCGGGTCCTCGAAGAGGTCGAACGGGGCGAGGCCTACGACGGCCTCGACCGGCTCTACCGCAAGATGGAACGCTGGGAGGACCTCCGGGCGCTCCTCGAACGGCGCCTCGACGCCGAGGTCGGGGACCCGAAGGCGGTGCGCCACGACCTCGGTCTGGTGCTCCTCGACCGGCTCCACGACCCGGACGCCGCCCTCGAGCAGTTGGGGCAGGTGCTCGCCGCGCCGCCCCCCGTCCACGGCCCAACCGTCGAGACCCTGGAGCGGGTGATGGAGGATCGCCCGGAGCATCGCGCCCGGGCCGCCGCCCTCCTCGAGCCCGTCTATCTCGGAGCGATGGCCTGGCCGAAGGTGGTCGAGGCCCTCGAAGCCCGGATCGCCGCCGAGGACGACGTCGTGGAACGTCGAGGCCTGCTCCGACGCCTCGGGGAGGTCCACGAAGACCATCTCGAAGACCTCGACGGCGCCCTCGAGAGCTACGCCCGACTCTTCGCCGAGGAGCCCACCGACGAGGAGGTCTGGGAGACCCTGCACCGGCTCGCCCGGGTGCTCGACCGCTGGCCCCGGTTGGTCAACGCCGCCCGGGCCGCCCTCGGAGACATCGGCATCGACGACGAGGCCAGCGCCCGCCTCGCCTACCGGGCCGGTCAGGTCGCCGAGCAGAAGCTCGACGACCTGGAGGTCGCCACCGAGCTCTACCAGCGGGCGCTGACCTTCGAGCCCACCGACCAGACCGTCTTCGAGGCGACCGCCGGCGTGCTGTCCCGTCGGGAGGAATGGGACGAGCTGCTCCGTCTCTTCCAGAGCCAGGTCGACCTCGCCCCGGACGACGAGGCGCGGATCGCGCTGCTCCACCGGATCGCCGAGGTCGAAGAGGGCCGCCGCAACGACCCGGACGCCGCCGTCGACACCCTCTGGCGGGTGCTCGAGGTCGACCCGGCGGAGTCCCGGGCGACGGACGAGCTCGACCGTCTCTTCCGCTCCGGGGAACGCTGGGAGGACCTCGCGGAGCACTACCGCCACCGCATCGCCCAGCAGGCGGACGACGCCGACGCCCGCATCGAGCTCGAGTTCGGTCTCGGGGAGCTGCTCGCCGACAAGCTCGCCGACGTCGGAGGCGCCGTCGACGTCTTCGAAGGCATCCTCGCCGACCGGCCGGACCATCCCCCGACGGTCGCCGCGTTGGAGCGGCTGGTGCTCGATGCGGACAACCGGCTCCGCATCACCCAGGCCCTCGAGCCGGTCTACCGGCGGGCCGACCAGTGGAAGAAGCTGGTGGTCATCTTCGAGGCGCAGCAGGAGCTCCAGGACGACGACCCGGCGGAGAAGGTGCGCCTCCTCGGGGAGATCGCCCGGCTCCACGAGGGCAGGGGGCGGGACGGATCCCTCGCCTTCTACGCCTGGGCCCGGGCGTTCAAGACGGAGCCGGCGAACCCCGAGGTCCGAGCGGAGATCGACCGCCTCGCCGACCAGCTCGCCATCTGGGACGAGCACGTCCAGGCCTACGAGCAGGCCATCGCCGCGGCCGGGGAGAGCGACCCGGGGACGGTCACGGAGCTGTTGAACGCCGTCGCCCGCACCCATGACGAGCGCCGCGGGGACCAGCCGGCGGCCATCGCCACCTACGAGCGCCTGCTCGAGCACGACCCGGACGACGCGAGCCCCCTGGACGCCCTGGAAGGTCTCCACACCATCATCGGCGACTGGCCCGGTCTCGTCGACGTGCTCCATCGAAAGGTCGAACGCGCCTACGATCCCCAGGAACGGGGGGAGCTCCTGCGGCGGGCGGGGTCGGTCCTCGAAGAGCTCGTCGGCGACCGCCCCGGGGCCGTCGACTCCTACCGCCGGGCCCTCGAGGAGGACGACGGGGACCCGGTCGCCCTCGAGTCCCTGGACCGGCTCCACCTGGCGGGGAGCGAATGGCCCGAGCTCGCCGAGATCCTGGAACGCCGCATCGAGCTCGCCGACCAGCCGGAGGCCCGGGTCGAGCTCGGCATGCGCCTCGGCCTGCTCCAGGAGACCGAGCTCAGCGACGGGGACCGGGCGATCGACGTCTACCGCCGAGTCCTCGACGACGCCCCGGAGCACCTGGACGCCATCCTTCGCCTGGGCACCCTCTACGAGCGGAAGGGCCGCTTTCCGGACCTTCTCGACAATCTGCGGCTCCGGGCGGAGCTCGCCCCGGACGACGAAGCCCGGGTGCCCCTGCTCTATCGGGCGGGGGAGGTGCTCGAGCGGGAGCTCGACGACGTGCCGGCGGCCATCGCCCAGTACGACGACGCCCTCGGCCTCGACGAAGCCCACGAGCCGACGCTCTCGGCGCTCATCCGCATCGCCCTCCTCGAGGACTACCGGGAAGAGGCGGGGCGGGTGGTCGAGCCGGTGCTCGAACGGCTCGGGCGCTTCGACGACCTGGTCCGGATCCTCGAAGGCAAGGTCGACGGCGCCCTCGACCCGATGGAACGCCGCGGCCTTCTCCGTCGCATCGCCCGGGTCCAGGAAGATGGACGGGGGGACCGGCGGGAAGCCTTCGAGGCGGTCCGGCGCGCCCTCGCCGTCGAGGGAAGCGAAGAAGACCTCGCCGACGAGCTCCTGCGCCTCGGGGCGGCGGTGGAGGCCTTCGGAGAGGTGGCGGACGCCTTCCGGGAACGGGCCCAGGCGGCGATGGATCCGGAGGAGGCCGGGGCCTACCGCCGCCGGGAGGCCGCCGTCGCGGAAGGCCAGCTCGGGGACCTGGCCCGGGCGGTGGCCGCCGTCGAGGCCGCCCTCGATCAGGTCGGGGACCGGGCCAAGCTCCTCGCCGAGCTCGACCGGCTCCTGGTGGCCGCCGAACGGCCCGGAGACCTGCCCCCGGTGCTCGAGCGCCGGGTGGTCGTCGAAGACCTCCCGGACACCCGCGCCGACCTCTGGCTCCGACTGGCCGCCCTCCGGCGGGATGTGGTCGGGGACCCCCCGGCGGCCTTCGCCGCCTTCCGGGAGGCGCTGGTGGAGCGCCCCGGGGACGAGGCGGTCCTGAGCGGTCTCGAGGCGTTGGTGCAGGACCTCTCCGCCCGGGAGGACGCGCCGCGGCACGATGGACTGGTCGCCGAGATCGTCGACGTCCTCGACGCCGCCTACCGGGACCTGGGCCGGATGACCGCCGTGGTGGCGCTCTACGACGTGCGCCTCCGCCTCGCCCAGGACGACCCGGAGCGGGTGCGGCTCCTCGGGGATGCGGCGGCGATCTGGGAGCACGACCTTGGCCAGCCGACGGACGCCCTCGACGCCTGGAGGTCGGCCTTCCTCATCGACCCCCGGGACCCGACGCCCCTCGACGAGGCGGAGCGCCTCGCCCTCGAGCACGGGCTCCTCGAGCGGCTCCGGGGGGTGGTGGAAGAAGCCGTGCAGGCCCACGGCGAGCTCGGAGGCCCGGAGCGCCGGGCGCTTCGGGTCCGGGCCGCCGGCTGGTACCGAGACCACCTCGGGGACCTCGACGCGGCGGAAGAGGTGCTGCGGGCCGCCCTCGAGGACGACCCGAGGCACCTCGAGACCCACCAGGCGCTCATCGATCTGCTTCGGGCGCAGGGGCGGGCGGCGGAGCTCGTCCTCGCCCTTCGATCCTACGCCGGGGTCGACCCGGACGAGCTCGCCCGCCGGGAGCGCTTCCGGGAGGCGGCGGAGGTCGCCCGGGACCAGGTCGGCCGGCCGTCCCTCGCCGCGGAATGCTTCGAGGCGCTCCTGGTCGTGGATCCCACGGACCCGGATGCTCTCCGGGAGCTCGCCGGGATCCGTCAGGGGCAGGGGGAGCCGGAGGAGCAGGTTCGGCTCCTCGAAACGCTCGTCGAGGTCGAGACGGACCCGGAGGAACGGCTCGGGCTCCGGCTCCGCATCGCCGAGGTCGTCGAGGCGGAGCTCGGCGGGGGGGACCGGGCGATCGCGGCCTGGCGGGCGGTCCGGGAGGAATCCCCGGGGGACGGCCGCGCCTTCGCCGCGCTCTATCGGCTCTACGAGGCGCGGGAGGACGTGCCCGCCCTTCGGTCGCTCCTCGCGGACCGCATCGACGAGGCCCCGGAAGAGGGGGAGCGCCTGGAAGCCCGCCTCGCCCTCGCCCGGCTGCTGGAAGGTCCCCTCGATTCTCCGGAGGGCGCGATCGACCAGCTCCGGGAGGTGCTCTACGCGGAGCCGGCCCATCCCGTCGCCCAGGAGGAGCTCGACCGACTTTACGGGCAGCTCGGACGGTGGCCCGAGCTGGTCGAGCTCCTCGAGGCCCGCGCCCAGGGTGCCGGCGCCGATAGCGACCTCGCCGCCGAAAAGCGGTGCCTGCGCCGCCTCGCCGAGGTCTACGAGACCCGCCTCGGGGCGGCGGACGAGGCCATCGGGGCGCTGGAACGCCTCGCGGCCCTCGCCCCGGGGGACGTCGAG
>DAPKRP010000506.1:0-2695 GCA_031800515.1 Polyangiaceae bacterium LLY-WYZ-14_1
GCCCCCCCGAGCCCCCGCGCGACCGCCGCCGCCGCACCCGACCCCCGGCGGACCGGGGACGGCGACCCGATGGGCTGGGTCCGCCAGCACGAAGCCCGGCTTCGGGCCATCTTCGACGCGGCGCCCGTCGGCCTCCTTCGCCTGTCGCCGGAGGGGCACATCGAACGGGCGAATGGCTCCGTCGCCCGCCTGCTCGGCCGGCCCGCTCCGGAGCTCTATGGCCGGGCGCTCGTCGAGCTGGTGGTCGACGACGACCGGGCGGCGTTCACGCACGCGCTCCATCGCGTCCGCGACGGCCAGGACGCCCAGGAGCTCGAGCTCCGTTTCCTGCGGGCCCCCGGGACGGCGTCCGCGGAAGGCGGCGTCGAGGCCGCCCACCTGGTCCCCACCACCGTCTCCCTCGCCCGGGCGGCGGCGGCCTCCGCCGACGACCACCCCTTCGTCGTCGCCTCCCTTCGGGACGAGACCGTCCACCAGCGCCTCGAGCTCGAGCTCCGCCACGCCCAGAAGCTCGAGGCCGTGGGCCGCCTCGCCGCCGGCATCGCCCACGAGATCAACACCCCGATCCAGTTCGTCGGGGACAACGCCCGCTTCCTCGAGCTCGCCTTCGGCAAGCTCCGGGCCGTCCTGGACGGGGTGGTCGGCCTCGCCCGGGAGGCGGTCTCACCGGAGGGCTCGAGCCTATCCCCCGCCGACCTCGACGCACGCCTCGACGCGCTCTTCGCCCGGGGTCGCCTCGGCTACCTGGACGAGCAGGTCCCGCGGGCCATCGAACAATCCCTGGACGGCATCGGCCGGGTCTCGTCCATCGTCCAGGGGCTCAAGGTCTTCGCCCGGCGGGACGGGGAGGAGCCGGCCGCCGCCGACCTCGAGCGGGCGCTGTTGGCGACCCTCGAGGTCGCCCGGAACGAGCTCAAGCACGTCGCCGAGGTCGTCACCGAGCTCGCCGGCCTTCCAGAGGTGTGGTGCCGGGTCGGCGACCTCAACCAGGTCTTCCTCAACCTGTTGGTCAACGCGGCCCACGCCATCGGCGACGTCGAAGGGCGGCACGGCCTGGGCCGGATCACCGTGCGCACCGCGGTCGTCGACGACGATGGGGGCGAGCCCCGCGTCCGCATCTCCATCTCGGACACGGGAACCGGGATCCCGGAGGCGGCGCGGTCCCGCCTCTTCGAGCCCTTCTTCACCACCAAAGAGGTCGGCCGGGGCAGCGGCCAGGGGCTGGCCCTGGCCCACCGCATCGTCGTCGACGGCCACGGGGGGACCCTCACCTTCGACACGGAGCCCGGGGTAGGCACGACCTTCCACGTCACCCTGCCGGTCGGGGCGCCACCGGGGGCGCGGGGGGGCGACGAAGTCGGCGTTCAAGCCGGGTCGGTGGCGACCGGGCCGGGGGGAGACGCGTCCCGGTGAGCGCTCCCCGCCGAGTGCTCCTCGTCGACGACGAGCCCGAGCTCCTCCACGCCTTCGCCCGGCACCTGGCCCTCGACGACGGGATCGACTGGACCCTCGAGCTCGCCACCTCCGGGGAGGAGGCGGTCCGACGCCTCGACGCGGACCCCGTCGACGTCGTGGTGACGGACCTGGTGATGCCCGGGGTGGATGGTCGGACGGTCCTCGAGCACTGCATCCGTCGGCACCCCGGGGTCGCCCGCATCCTGTTCACCGGTCGGGTCGACTTCGTCGAGGCGGGCTCCCTCCTGGCCCTCGCCCACCAGTTCCTCACCAAGCCCTGCGACGCCCCGACCCTCGTCGCGGTGGTCGAGCGGGCGGCGGGTCTTCGGGAGCTCCTCGAAGACGCGGCGCTTCGCAGCCTGGCCTGCGGCGTGACCTCCCTCCCGCCGAGCTTCCGGTCCTTCGCCGCGCTGACCCAGGCCCTCGACGATCCCCGGACGGGCCACGGGGAGCTAGCGGCGATCATCGATGGGGACCCGGCCCTGGCCGCCCGGATCCTCCACATCGCCAACACGGCGCTCTTCTCCGGGGGGCGGCACCCCGTCTCCGAGGTCCGGGGGGCGGTCGGCCGGCTCGGCGTCCAGGTGGTCCGGGCCCTGGCCCTCGACCTCGCCGCCAGCACGCCGGAGGACGGTCGTCCCCGGGGCGCCCGAAGCTTCTCCCCGGATGCCCTCCGGGATCACGCCCTTCGGGTCGCCGCCCTCGCGCGTCACCTGAGCCCGCCGGGCGCGATCCGGGAGGCGGCGGGAACCGCGGGGCTGCTCCACGACGTCGGCACCCTGCTCCTCGCCACCCGCACCGCCGACGCCTACGAGCGGATGGCGGCGGCGACCGGGGGACGGACCGCTGGCTCCGCCCCCTTCCCGGGGACGGGGCGAAACGAGGGGGCGACCTCCCCCGACGGAGCCGACCGCCTCGCTGCGGAGCGGCGGTTCTTCGGCGCCACCCACGCTGCCCTCGGCGGCTACCTCCTCGGGCTCTGGGGGATGCCGAGCCCCGTCGTCGGGGCGATCGCCGGCCACCACGACCCCCGGACGGCCCCGGAGGGTCCCGCCCGGGAGCTCGCCGCCATCGTCTGCCTGGCCGATGCCGTCGCCTCCGCCCAAGAGGAGCGGCCCCCGGCCACCGCCGAGCTCGCCCCCGCCCTCGAGCTCGTCGGTGCCACCGTCGACGACCTGACCGCCTGGCGCGCCTGGCTCGACGAGCGCGCCCTGGAGCCCGCCGCATGACGACGCCGACC
>DAPKRP010000507.1:0-5213 GCA_031800515.1 Polyangiaceae bacterium LLY-WYZ-14_1
TGCCGCCCTTCGCGATGTCGTTGTACGAGATCGCAGCGCCGCCGTACTTGTCCGACAGCACCTTGGTCAGCGCCGCCGTCAGCGTGGTCTTGCCGTGGTCGATGTGCCCGATGGTCCCGACGTTGACGTGGGGCTTGGTCCGGACGAACTTTTCTTTGGCCATCTGATCGACTCCGTCTGTTCTTCTGGAGCTATTCGTTGGTCGCCGCGGGCCCGGCCGGTCAGCCGCGCACCCGCGTGACGATCTCTTCCTGCACGTTGGTGGGAACCGCTTGGTATTCGGCGAACTGCATGGAGTAAGTCGCCCGTCCCTGGGTCTTGCTGCGTAGGTCGGTGGCGTATCCGAACATCGTTGCGAGGGGAACCTCGGCCTGAATCACCTGCATGGCCCCCCGCTGATCCATGCCGACGACGTTTCCGCGGCGGCTGTTGATGTCGCCGATCACGTCGCCCATGTAGTCCTCCGGGACGACGACTTCGACGGCCATCACCGGCTCTAAAAGCGCCACCCCGGCCTTCCGGGCGCCGTCCTGAAACGCCATGGACGCCGCCACCTCGTAGGCGGGGCCGGAGGAATCCACCTGGTGGAAGGAGCCGTCGACGAGCCGCGCCTTGACGTCGATCACCGGGAAGCCGGCGAGGACGCCCCGGTCCATCGCGTCCTTCAGCCCCTTTTCCACGCTGGGGATGAACTCCTTCGGGATCGCGCCGCCGACGATCGCGTTTTCGAAGACGAAGCCCTCACCCGGGTCCGCGGGACCGAGCTCGAGCCAGACGTGGCCATACATGCCGTGGCCACCGGACTGCTTGACGTACTTACCTTCGATCTTCGTCGTCGACTCGATGCGTTCCCGGTAGGCCACCTGGGGTTTACCGACGTTCGAACCGACTTTGAATTCCCGGAGGAGCCGGTCGACGATGATCTCCAGATGGAGCTCGCCCATCCCGCTGATGATGGTCTGTCCGGACTCTTCATCCGTGTGCGCCCGGAAGGACGGGTCTTCCGTCGCCAGCTTTCCGAGCGCTTCTCCGAGCTTCGTCTGGTCCGCCTTCGTCTTGGGCTCGATCGCAATGGAGATGACCGGGTCCGGGAAGGTCATCCGTTCCAGCAGGATCGGCTTCTTGTCGTCGCAGAGGGTATCCCCGGTGGTGGCCAGCTTGAGCCCAACCGCCGCAGCGATGTTTCCCGCCTGGATCTCCTTGATCTCTTCCCTCTTGTCGGCGTGCATCCGAAGCAGGCGGCCGATCCGTTCGCGCTTCCCCTTGGTCGAGTTGAGCACCGCCGTGCCGGCCTGCAACACGCCGCTGTACACCCGGAAAAAGGTCAGCTGGCCGACGAAGGGGTCGTTGATGATCTTGAACGCCAGCGCGCTGAACGGGCCATCGTCGTCGGCGGGGCGCTCGAGCTTCTTTTCCGGGTCCGAGGGGTCGACGCCGACGACCGGGGGCACGTCCAAGGGGGACGGCATGAAGTCGATGACCGCATCCAGCAGCTGCTGCACGCCCTTGTTCTTGAAGGCCGAGCCGCAGAGGACGGGGACCACCCGATGGCTCAGGGTGCCTCGCCGAAGGGTCTCGACGATGCGGTCATCGTCGAAGGCCGTGTCCCCTTCCAGGTAGCGAGCCATCAGGTCGTCGTCGAGCTCGGCGACGGCTTCGACGAGCTTGTCCCGGTAGTCCGCGGCTTCTTCCGCGAAATCCTCGGGAATGTCCGAGATGGTGAACTTGGCCCCGAGGCTGTCGTCCTGGAATTCGACCGCCTTCATACGAATGAGGTCGATGACACCGCGGTGGAACTCTTCGCTCCCGAGGGGCAGCTGGACGGCGATGGCGTTGACCCCGAGCCGGTCCCGGATGCTGTCCAACGCCTTCTGAAAGTTCGCTCCGGCGCGGTCCATCTTGTTGACGAAACACATCCGCGGAACGTTGTACTTGTCGGCCTGGCGCCAGACGGTTTCGGACTGGGGCTCGACCCCGGCGACGCCATCGAAAACGGCGATCGCGCCGTCCAGTACCTTGAGAGACCGCTCGACCTCGATCGTGAAGTCGACGTGGCCCGGAGTGTCGATGATGTTGATCCGATGGTTCTGGCCCGCCCGGGGGCCGGTCAGGGGAGCCCAGAAACACGTGGTCGCAGCCGAGGTGATCGTGATGCCCCGCTCCTGCTCCTGCGCCATGTAGTCCATGGTCGCCGCGCCTTCATGGACTTCCCCGATCTTGTAGTTCACCCCGGTGTAGAAGAGGATCCGCTCCGTCGTGGTCGTCTTCCCGGCATCGATGTGCGCCATGATGCCGATGTTTCGGGTCTGTTCGAGGGGGTATTCGCGTGCCATGTCGTCGGCTCCTCGCGGCGGTGATGAGCGTTCGTCAGGGACACGGTCGACGGCGTCTTCCCCCAGTCCTGGGGAAAAGCTCAAACGGCAGCGACCCCTCGGCGAGATCCGCCAGGGGCCTGCATGCATCCGTCGACGCTCGCTGGATTCGTCGGCGCGCCGATCTGTATATCGATCGGTCGGCCGGACCCCGATGAGGCGGAGGCGCGAGCGGTCTCGACCGCGCCGGAATGCCTCGTAGGCCGCCACCCGGGTCGGGGAAGGCGGCGGCGCCGGGGTGCCAGGGAGTTATGTCCGCAGAATGCTCAGCGCGCTCACTCCTGCCCAGGGGGTTTCCATCGGAATGGACCTGCCCAGGCGTTTCGAAACCAACTCAAAACGCGAACGTCGACCTCACCACCGGTAGTGGGCGAAGGCCTTGTTCGCGTCGGCCATCTTGTGCGTGTCTTCCCGCTTCTTGACCGCGGCGCCGCGGCCCTGGGCGGCTTCGACCAGCTCTGCCGCCAGCCGTTCGACCATGGTCTTTTCCCCGCGGGCGCGGGAGTATTGGATGATCCACCGCATCGCGAGGGCGGTGCGTCGGTCCGGACGTACTTCGACGGGAACCTGGTAGGTCGCGCCACCAACCCGACGGGACTTGACCTCGAGCTTGGGCTTGACCGTGTCGATCGCCTTCCGAAAGACCTCGATCGGGTCTTCCTTGTAGCGGCCTTCGATGATGTCGAAGGCGCCGTAGAGGATGCCTTCCGCGGTGCTCTTCTTGCCGTCGAGCATGAGCACGTTGTTGAACTTCGCCACCAGCCGATCCCGGTACTTGGGGTCGGGGATGATGACGCGCTTGGCTGCGACTCGACGCCGGGGCATGGGTTCCTCAGGCCTTGGGGCGCTTGACGCCGTACTTCGACCGGCCCTGGGTCCGGTTTGCCTTGTTGGTGTTGGAGGGGCCGCCGGCGCCGGTGGCATCGAGGGTCCCGCGAACGACGTGGTAGCGAACGCCGGGCAGGTCCTTCACCCGGCCGCCGCGGATGAGCACCACGCTATGCTCTTGGAGGTTGTGCCCTTCCCCGGGGATGTAGGTGGTGACCTCGATGCCGTTCGAGAGCCGTACCCGGGCCACCTTCCGGAGAGCCGAGTTCGGCTTCTTCGGGGTGGTCGTGTACACGCGCGTGCAGACCCCCCGCTTCTGCGGGCAGTTCTGAAGCGCCGGGGAATCCGTCTTCGCGGAGGTGCGCTTCCGGGCCTTTCGGACCAGCTGATTAATCGTGGGCATCGCAGGGGTACCGGGAGTGGCTGCCGATCCGTCGCCGGAGCTGACCGGGTCGCATCGGGCAGTGCTCGACGGGGTGGGCGAAGGTGAGGCGCCAGCACCCCCCGGAGAAGAGGAGCGGAAGGATAGCGAGGGGCCTTCGCCTGTCAAGGACATCCTCGACGGGCGAGCCGGCACCTCTGCCGGGAGCGCCTCGGCGGCCTTGCCGCCGAATGCCGCCGGGGCGCCGTGCTGCCGTCAAAAACGCAAACCGAGCCCTCCGGGCCCGAGCTCGAGGGTCGGTCCGGCATCTTCCCCGGGATCGAGGTACCGCGCTCCCCCGGTCGGCGGCCGGCCCGGGGGGACGTCCGCGGGCGCCCTCTCCGCCTCCCCGGGGCGTGCTCCCCGGGGGTCGGGAGGCAGCGCGCGAGGCGCGACCTCCCGCCGCTCCGGGACGAAACGGAGCTGGGCGTCGACGATGCCGACGAGGATCAGCACGCCCAGGGTCGCCGTCGCGATCCAGTTGGTCAGCCGGTAGATCCGTTCGACCCGTTCGAAGCTCGAAGGCGTCGCGTTTCGCTCAAGGGCGTCCTGAGGGTCGAGCTCACGGTGGAGATAACCGAACGTGGCGCTGGTGACGGCCAGGGCCGATTCGGAGAGCAGCAGCGCCCACCCCAGCCCGTCGTGCCCGTTCTGAAACTGGCCCACCCCGAAGGGGATCGCGGCGATCCACCGGCTGTTCCGACGCACCCGGACCTCTTCGGCGGCCTGGGCCTCGAGGGCAGCGATGTAGGCCGCGGTCTGGGTTTCGAGGGCCTCCCGGCGGGCCTGAGCGGCCGCGCGGCGGGCGGCTTCCTCCGCCACCGTCTCCTCCCGCAAGCGGGACCGGCTGGTCTCGAAGGCGGAGATGACGGCCGGCGGCCAGGTTTGGGGGTCGAGGGGCGGGTAGGCAGGATCTTCCCGGAGTAGGCGCCGAAACTGTTGGTCCGCCGCCTCCGGACGGCCGAGGTAGAGGTAGGTGACCCCGAGATATTTTCGCGACTCCTGGATCAGGACGCGGTCGTCGATGGCCGGTTCCTCCCCGCCCACCAGGGCCTCGAAGGCCCGTGCGGCCTGCTCGTAGCGTTCCGCCTCGAAGGCTTCCTGGGCCGCCCGAAAGTCCTCGAACGCACCCGCCCGGGCTCGGGGCAGGGGCGAGGCGAGCCAGACGAGCCCGGTCAGGCCTCCCAGCAGTCCGAGCCGGAGGATTCGGGCCACCCCGGGTACGCGGCCCCGCGCCCTCCCCGACGAGGTCGACGGACCGAGGACGACCCGGGTCGACTCGTGCGCAACGCCCCGCGGGCCACCATCGACCGCCGGAACGGCAGTCAGCGGGCTCCCTCCGCCGCGGGGCCCGTCGGTGCCAGGGAAGCCGGGTGCTCCTTCGTCTCGCCGGCCCGGAGTCGCACGGTGCGTGTATAGACGTCGAAGCCGGGCACTGTCACGCGAAGGCGAAACAGTCCTTCGACGTCGTCCATCGGCACGTCGAGGGCCTGACCCGTCCGCCCCTCCCGAACCAGCTCTCCCGAGATGTCGAGCACGTCGACCGCGCCGTGGGCCGGCGCCCGAACCAGGAGGAGGGCCGGGTTCAGGGG
>DAPKRP010000508.1:0-1734 GCA_031800515.1 Polyangiaceae bacterium LLY-WYZ-14_1
CGTAGTGAGGAAGCCCGAAGTCGTTGGCCGCGAACAAGCCCGCCCATCGATTGGGCGGGCTTCGGAGCGGGCAATGGGATTCGAACCCACGACCTTCAGCTTGGGAAGCTGACACTCTACCACTGAGTTATGCCCGCAGGGACCGGCCAAGCTACTGCCGGCCTGGGATCCGGTCAAGGGACGAAGCGACGGCCTTCGGGGGGGGGTCAGTCCCCGCCGCCGATGAGCTCGTCGAAGGCCCGGTCGACGTCGTCCATGGTGGGCTCCGGGGCCGCGGTGGAACCGCTGCTTTGGGTGCGCGGGGAGGTCAGCCGGTCGATGCGGGCGGAGACCTCCCGGAAGCTCGGGTCCCGGCGGCGCACCTTCTCGAAGTAGAACAGGGCTTCGTCGACGTCTTCCAAGAGCTCGTGGGCTGCGCCGAGCTCGAACAACAGCCCGAGCTCTTCCGCTTCGGTCTTGGTGGGGGCGGCGAGGCCGCGCTTGAACGCATCGATCGCCTGGGCGACCTGCCCCTTCTCGATGTAGCAGAGCCCGACCATGGTCTGGGCCAGGCAGCGCCGTTCCGGCTTCGACATGCTCAGCTCGAACTCGCTGACGGCGTCGTCGAGCAACCCCATTTCCTTGTAGGCGATGCCCAGGTCGAAGTGGGTGTCGCTGTCTTCGGCGCTGACCGTTTCGGCGACCCCCTTTTTGAACTGGGCGAACACCGCTTCGACGTCGAGGATGTTCGACCCTTCGAAGGGGCGACTCTCCTGGGCTTCGATCTCCTGGTCGATCTCCTCGGCGAGCTGGGCGGCCAGGGCGAAGACCTGGTCGTCGTCGCTCACCACCGAGCCTTCCGTCACCCCGGCACGCCCCTGGCCGTTCGTCGCCGCCGCCGGCGCCGGCGACCGGGACGACCTCAGGGGCGGCGCCGGGAGGGGTGGCGGAAGGGACGCGGCCCCGCCACCGGCGGCCGCCGCCGCCGGGCTGGCCGCCACCCGATGGAACTCCCGGGCTTCCTCGAGCTTCTCCGCGAGAAGCCGGTGGCCGGGAAAAGACGCGAGGGCGTCTTCCAGGGTGGTGGCCGCCTCCCCGTAGAGGGCCTGGGCGAAATAGAAATCGGCCTCGTCGAGGATGTCTTCGATCTCCGTCGTCCGCTCCGACCGGCTCGCCGAGGCGAGGGCCCCCGGTGGGGCCGGGGCCGCCCGCCCCGCTTCGAACTCCTCTGGCGTCATGGCCGCGAGGCCCGGGTGGGTCACCGTCGAGTCCAGCGGGGGCAGAGCGGCCCCCGCCCCGTTCCCGGGGGAGGACGGGGGCACGACGGACAGGCCGGGGAGCGGCGCCGACGGTGGTCCCCCCAGGGCGTCCGACTCGTCCTCGACGAACATCACGTCGTCGTCGCCGCCGGCTTCGTCGTCCAGCCCGGTCAGGACCGCGTCCGCCTCGTCGGCGCCTTGGTCGGCCTGGAGGGATCGGGCTTCCTCCCGGTAGCGCCCCGCCATCGCCGGGTCCCGGGATTCGACCAGACCCGCCAGGATGCCGAGCTGCTCGGCGGCGTCCCGGGGCCGTCCCGCCTCGATCAGGGCGTCCTTCAGCTTGACCCGAGCGCGGACGTGCTGGGGGTCGAGCTCGAGGACCCGATGGAGCTGATCGACGACCTTGTCGTAGAGCCGGTAGCGGAGGAAGATCTCGCACTCGGTCAGCAGCTGGTGGACCTGGGCCTCCCGGTCCGCCGCCCCGGGCCCGCCGGAG
>DAPKRP010000509.1:0-4088 GCA_031800515.1 Polyangiaceae bacterium LLY-WYZ-14_1
GCCCCCCCCGGTCTGGTCCGGGGTGGGGTCGGGCGAGGTGTAGCAGGCGCGGCCCAGCGAGGTGCCTCGCTGGACAAGGGACGGGCGGTCCCCCAAGACCGGGGCATGGCCGACGACCTTCCGGTGAGCGGTCGGGTCACCATCCCGGCCAAGGATCTGAGCCATACGGCGGTGCGCGCCGCCGGTCCCGGCGGCCAGAACGTCAACAAGGTCGCCAGCAAGATCGACCTGCGCTTCGACCTCGAAGGCACCGACGCCCTGCCTCCGGACGCCAAGGCCCGGCTCCGCGCGCTGGCGGTGAACCGAACCGACGCCGAGGGCCGCGTCCTGGTGACCAGCCAGAAGACCCGAGACCAGACCCGGAATCTGGCGGACGCCCGGGCGAAGCTCGCCGAGCTGGTCCGGCGCGCTCTGGTACGCCCGAAGCGGCGTCGCCCGACCAAACCGAGCCGGGGCGCGGTCCGCCGTCGCCTGGAAGGCAAGCGACGGCAGGCGGAAAAGAAGCACGCCCGGCGGCCGGTGCGGGGCGACGAATGACCGGCCTCGCCGGCCGCGCCGCGGCCGCTGCCCTAGCCCTGCTGCTCGGGGCGTTCCGATGCGGGGACCGGGATTGCGAGACGCTGGAGATCGCCTGCGTCGAAGACTGCCAGGACACCGCCGTCTTCTTGCAGTGCGCCAGCTGCCCCCCGGGGAGCGTCGACGTCGCGCTCTGCCCCGGGGATTCGGACCCCCCATCGCCGAACGGCTGCGCGACGGAGCAGGCCTGCGACCTGGATTGTCCCGGCGGGGAGACGTGCGTCTGCGGGGTCGATGGGTCGACGCCCGCCGGCTGCGTACCGGCGAGCTGCCGAGACCCGGACGATTGCCCCTTCGGCCTGCGCTGCGAGCTCGCCTTCGATGGGCCTCGGGCTGCTCCGGAGCCCCTCGCCCTGCGCTGCCGTACCCCGGAGGACCACTGCGTCGACGCCGCCGACTGTCCGGAGGGGACCCGGTGCACCGCCCCCGGCCCCGCCGGGGCCCCCTGGAGCTGCCAGGTACCCCTGCCCGGTGGGGGGGACTGACGCCGCACGGCGCACCGAAGGGCTGCACACCGACCATTCCGCGCCCTTTCCCGTCGGCCTGCTATTTTCTTCCGCATGCCGCCGTCGCCGACCTTGCCGCTCTCCTTCTTCGAGCAGCTGCCGAAGACGGACCTCCACGTTCACCTCGATGGATCCCTGCGCCTCGAGACGATCCTGGACCTCGCGGAAGAAGAAGGGGTGGCGCTTCCCGGCCAGACCCCGGACGAGCTTCGCCGCGCCATGCACTGCGGGGAGAACACGGGGTCGTTGGTCGAGTATCTCAAAGCGTTCGAGGTGACCAATCGGGTGATGCAGACCCGTCGGGCCCTCCGCCGCATCGCCTTCGAGCTCGCCGAGGACGCGGCCCGGGAAAACGTCCGTTACATGGAGATCCGCTACGCCCCGATGCTTCACACCCGGAAGGGCCTCCGTCTGACGGAGGTCGTCGAAGGCGTGTTGAGCGGCCTGAGGGCGGCCCAGGAACAGCACGGCATCGAATCGAACGTGATCATCTGCGGCATCCGGAACATCTCGCCGGAATCCTCCCTCGAGATGGCCCAGCTGGCGGTCGCCTACAAGAACCGGGGGGTGGTGGCCTACGACCTGGCCGGCGCGGAGTACGACTACCCGGCCAAGGACCACCTACCGGCCTTCCAGCTGGTCCGGGACAACAACATCAACGTCACCATCCACGCTGGAGAAGCGTACGGGCCGGAATCGATCCACCAGGCGATTCACGTCTGCGGGGCCCACCGGATCGGCCACGGCTGCCGGCTGCGGGAAGACGGCGACCTGCTGCATTACGTCAACGACCATCGCATCCCCTTGGAATGCTGCCCGTCGTCGAACGTCCAGACGGGGGCGGTCAACGACCTCGCCACCCATCCGCTGAAGCTCTACCACGACCTCGGTCTGCGGGTGACGGTCAACACGGACAACCGACTCATCACCGATACGACTGTCTCGAAGGAGCTCTGGCTCTGCCACACCCGGATGGGTCTCGAGCTCGACGACATCAAACGCATCCTGACCAACGGCTTCAAGGCCGCGTTCATCCCGTTCCACGTCAAGCAGTCCTTCGTCCGGCGACTGACCCGAGAGCTGGAACGCTTCCACGACGACGGGACGATCGACCCCGTCCATCCGACCGCGACCCTCTCCCCGAACGAAGGGGCTGGCTCGGACCAGGGCGCTAGCGCCGGGGTCACGGGGCCGGACCGACCCTCGCCGTCGAAGCATCCGGACCCATCCCCGAGCGCCTGATCGCATCGGGGTCTTTTTCCCCATGGAACGGCTCGTCGACTCCCACTGCCACCTCGACTTCGACGCCTTCGACGACGACCGGCGCGCGGTGCTCCGCCGGGCGGCGGACGTCGGGGTCGACGCCCTCGTGGTGCCCGGGGTCTCCCCGAAGCAGTGGCGCGCCCTTCCCTCTTTCCTGGACCGGCACCGGGGCGGGCCGGTCGACCTTGCCGCCGCGGTCGGTATCCATCCCATGGTCGTCCCGGAGCTCACCGACGCCGAGCTCGACGCCGCTCTTCGGGCGCTCCCGGAGGCGGCCCGGGAGGCGGGGGCGGTGGCCATCGGCGAGTGCGGGCTCGACGGGCTCGTCGCCAAGCGACCCGGGGGCGAGCTCGAGCGGCAGCGTCGCGCGTTCCGGGGCCAGCTCGACGTCGCCGGGAGCCTGGGGCTACCCGTGATGCTCCACGTCTTCCGCGCTCAGGCAGACGCTCTACGGGTGCTGGCCGAGACCGGGCCGCTGTCCGCCGGCGGGGTCGTCCACAGCTACAGTGGCTCCGCCGAGCTCGTCCCGAGCTGGCTCGCCCAGGGTCTCCATCTGAGCTTCGCGGGGTCGGTGACCCGGCCCGGCGCGAAACGCCCCCGGGCGGCCGCCGCGGCGGTCCCCCCGGACCGGCTCCTCTGCGAGACCGACGGCCCGGACCAGACGCCCCACGAGGCTCCGACCCGCCGGAACGAGCCCGCCTACCTTCCCCGCATCATCGATGCTCTGGCCGAGGCGCGGGGCACCTCCCCGGCGAGGGTCGGCGAGCTCACGGCCCGCAACGCCCGGACCCTGTTCGGACTCTCCCCCTAGTTCCGAGCAGGGGTACCAGTACCCCGGGGAGAGCGGGGCAGGCCAAGGCGTGGGCCCAGGGCTCGGCGAACGCGGTCATTCCGAGGCCCGCAGGCGTTCGAGGACCTCGGGCAGCTTGCTCGCCGCGACGCTCACCCGGGTCGGCATGCCGCCGGACAACCCGAGCTTCGAGACCAGATCGATGCCGCTATCGAAGCGGGCGGCGGCGGTGACCGTCGTCTCGTCGTGGACGACGGAGATGGGGGCCCGTTCCTGACCGAGCAGAAGGAGCAACGTCTTGTCGTAGGGGCCGCGGCGGTCCCGCGCGTCGACCACGGCGAGGGTCTCGTCCACCCGGTAGCTCCGGGCGAGGCGGCGGGCTTCGTCCTCGAAGGCCCGGAGCTCCTCGGCCGCGTCCCGAATCGCCTCGAAGAGCCCCGCGTCCTGCCCGCCCCCGGTGAGGAAGCGGACGATCACCCCCTTGAGGCCGTCGTCCCGGGGCCTGGCCCGGAGCGCTCGGTCGACGGTGGCGGCCAGCTTCGACGGCTGACCGAGGCGCGTGTCGATCGCCCGAGCATCGTCGTCGGCACCGGCGTAGGGCTCGACCCCGCCCCGGATCCACTTCGCCGCAGCGCAGAGCCCATCGAAGTCGACGTGGCAGCAGACGGTGTCGACGGGGCCCGCCCAGGCGACCCGTTCCGGCGTCACCATCTCCGGGCAGGCGCCGTGCTGCGCCTTGGTGCGCAGGACGAAGCGGGGGTCGTCGGCGAACAGGACGTGCTTCGCGTGGTCGTGATGGTCGATCCACATCGCCAGCCGGTCCCCGAGCCCGTCGATGAACTTCTTCGTCACCTTCTCGAAGCTGGCCCCTTGGGCCTCGGCGGCGAAGGCGACGTCGAGCACCACGACCCGCCCTGGGAGGTCCTTCGCCTTGGGGAGCTTCCGGGGCGTGC
>DAPKRP010000510.1:0-5131 GCA_031800515.1 Polyangiaceae bacterium LLY-WYZ-14_1
ATGGAACACCCCCAGCGCTACATCGGCGAGATCCTGGTGCGTCACGGCGCCCTGGACCCGGAAAAGCTCGATGAGCTCCTCCGCACCAGCGAAGAGAAGGGCGCGGACCTCCTCGACCTGGTCAGCGCCACCCGCACCATCGAAGAAGACGACCTGGTCCGGGCCCTCGCCTCCGAGGTCGACATCCCGGTCGCCGACAAGATCGACGCCCAGCAGGTCCCGGCCCACCTGGTCGAAGAGATCCCGATCACCTTCGCCCGTCAGCACCGGCTGGTTCCCGTCGGGGAACGGGAGGGCGCCGTCGTGGTCGCCCTCGCCAACCCCCTCGACACCTTCGCCCTCGACGACCTGCGGGCGCTCCTCGGCCGGCCCATCGACGCCCTGGCGGCGCCGGGGGAGGCGATCGACGACGCGATCAACCGGCTCTACGAGCGAAAGGACGAGACCGCCCTGGAAGGGGAAGGCGGCGCCGGCGACGACCAGGAGGAAGAGCTCCAGGACCTGATCGACATGACCGACGAAGCGCCGGTCATCCGCTGGGTCAACAATCTCTTCTACACCTCGGTCCGGGAACGGGCGTCGGACATCCACATCGAGCCGACGGACAAGGAGGTCGTCGTCCGCTACCGGATCGACGGCAAGCTGGTCCCCCGGAAGTCGGCCCACCGGGGCTTCCTGCCGTCCATCGTCGCCCGGGTGAAGATCGAAGCGGGTCTCAACATCGCCGAGAAGCGTCTTCCCCAGGACGGCCGCATCACCAAGAAGGTCGCCGGTAAAGTCGTCGACGTCCGGGTGTCGACGATCCCGACGGCCAAGGGGGAGCGCATCGTCATGCGACTCCTCGACAAGGAGCAGGTGCTCCACGACCTCCCGGAGCTCGGTTTCGACATCGACCAGCTCCACAAGATGGAGCATCTGATCTCCCGGCCCAACGGGATCATCCTGGTCACCGGTCCCACCGGCTCCGGGAAGACGACGACGCTCTACGCCTGCCTCTCGAAGATCAACCGGCCCGAACGGAACATCCTCACCGTCGAAGATCCGGTGGAGTACGAGCTGAAGGGCATCGGCCAGATGCAGATCCAACCGAAGATCGGTCTGACCTTCGCGTCCGGGCTCCGCAGCTTCCTCCGGCAGGACCCGGACGTGATCATGGTCGGTGAGATCCGGGATCACGAAACCGCGGAGATCGCGATCCACGCTTCCCTGACGGGTCATCTCGTGCTGTCGACGATCCACACCAACGACGCCCCGGGGGCGGTGACCCGGCTGGTGGAAATGGGCGTCCAGCCGTTCCTCATCTCATCGTCGGTGATCGGGGTGCTGGCCCAGCGGCTGGTTCGACGGCTCTGCCCCGCCTGCCGGGAGCCTTACACCCCCTCCGCCGAAGACTTCCGTTCCCTGGGCATCGACCCGGCGAAGACGGAGCACGTCACCTCCCTGCGCCGGGCCGCGATGTCGACCCCGGCGGCCCAGGCCTTCGAAGAAGAGCGCCGCGCCCGGGGCGGGGCCGTCCCGGAGGCCGGTGCCGGGGACATCGTCTTCTACCGAAACGTGGGCTGCGACGCGTGCTCGGGGAACGGCTACAAGGGGCGCCTGGGCATCTTCGAGATGATGGTGATGGAGGAGCCCATCCGGCGGGAGATCTTGAACCAGTCGGACGCCAACACCATCCAACGGGTCGCCTGCGGCCGGGGTATGCGCACCCTGCGGGAAGACGGCGCTCGGCAGGTCCTGGCGGGCGTCACCACCGTCGAAGAGGTGCTGGCGGCCACCCAGGCGAGCGAGGTGGAGTAGGACGGTGGCCGTCTTCGAATGGCGCGGCATCAACAGCGCCGGGCGCACCGTGAAGGGCGTCCGGGACGCGGAGAACCCGAAGGCCCTGCGGGTTCTGCTCCGCCGGGAAGGCGTCCTCCTCACGGAAGTGCTCGAGGAGTCGGCGGCGCGCCAGAAGAAAGCTCGGGAGGTCGACCTGAAGGCGCTGTTCCGCCGCGTCTCCGCGGTCGACGTCGCCCTCACCACCCGTCAGCTCGCCACCCTGCTCAAGAGCGGCATCCCCCTCGTGGAAGCCCTCACCGCTCTGATCGACCAGTTGGAGCAGCCGGAGCTCAAGAGCGCCTTCACCAACGTCCGGGACCGGGTGAACGAAGGCTCGAGCTTCGCGAACGCCCTCGAAGCGCACCCGAAGATCTTCAGCGACCTCTACGTCAACATGGTCTCCGCCGGGGAAGCGTCCGGGACCCTGGAAGCCGTCCTGGCCCGTCTGGCGGACTTCCTGGAGGGGCAGGCGAAGCTCAGGACCAAGATCCAGGGGGCCCTCGCCTATCCCGCCTTCATGGCGGTGCTGAGCCTCTTCGTCATCTTCATCATGATGGTCGCGGTGGTGCCGAAGGTGACGGCCATCTTCGACGACTTCGCCCAAGCACTACCCTGGTACACCCGGCTCCTGATCTTCGTGAGCGACCTCTTCGCCGGCTACTGGTGGCTGCTCGGGATGATGCTGGTGGGGGCGATCTACGGATTCCAGCGCTGGAAGAAGACGCCGGAAGGGCGGGCCCGCTGGGACCTGATGGTGCTCACCGCCCCGGTGTTCGGCAGCCTCGTGCTCCAGGTCGCCGTCTCCCGCTTCGCCCGGACGCTGGCGACGTTGCTGGCCAGTGGCGTGCCGATCCTTCGGGCGATGGAGATCACGCGGCGGGTCCTCGGGAACACGGAGCTCATGCGGGTGGTTGAAGAGGCGAGGGCAAGCGTCCGGGAGGGCGAGAGCATCGCCGTCCCCCTCCGTCGGAGCGGACGTTTTCCCCCCATCGTCACCCACATGATCGCCATCGGGGAACGCTCCGGGCAGCTCGAAGAGATGCTCGAAAACGTCGCCAGCGCCTACGACACGCAGGTCGACGCGAAGGTCACCGCCCTGACCTCCCTCCTCGAGCCCGCCCTGATCGTCGTGATGGGCGGCATCTCCGGAGGCATCGCCTTTTCCATCCTGATGCCGCTCATGCGGATCAACGAGTTCGTGCAGTGAGGGTTCGAAAAGACATGGTCGCGGCGAGGGCGCTCGGCGCCGGGACGCGGGGAGGCGGTCATGGCGCGTAGGCCTTCCCTACGCCGCGGCTCGACGGGCCTGCCCCTACCCTGGGAGGGCCGCGCCGCCTGGCTCGGCGTCTTCACCTCCCGCAGCCGGTGGCGGGCCATCGGGCTGATCGCTGGAATCGGCCTGGTGCTCTGGGGATTCCTGCGCTTCGCCGACCACCGGCGCCGGGTAGAGCTGACCTACGGGGCCATCGACGAAACGCATCGAGCGGTCGCGGCCTTCCGGGCCGACGTCGGTCGGTGCCCGGAGAGCGCCGACGAGCTCGTCCATCCCCCCCGGACCGGCACCCGTTACCTCCGGCGGCCGCCGGTGGACGGCTTCGGGCGGCCCCTCTTCATCGCCTGCCCGGGCCGGCTGGAAGAAGGCCGGCCGGACGTCGTCTCCGCCGGTCCGAGCGGCGACTTTTTCGACGACGACAATCTATGGTGACCGTCGACGCCGGAACCGACGGTCGCCACCCTGTTCACCCGCAAAGAAAGCCAGAAGACACATGATCGATCGAGACGCCGGGCGAGGGCCCGACAACGCCCCTCTTTCCCCTTCCGACCGCCCCGGGACCCACTGGGTCCAGGCGGGGCTTCGCCGCGCCCGACGGCGCCGCGAGGGCATGACCCTGGTGGAGATCATGATCGTCGTCATCATCATGGCGATGTTGGCGACGGCGGTCGGTGTCGCCGTCCTGCCCCAGCTCGAAAAGGGCCGGGTGAAGCAGACCCAGTCCGACGCCCAGGCGCTGCGGTCGGCGGCGGTGATGTTCATCGCGGAGAATCCCGGAGGAGACTGTCCGACGGTCGAGGACCTCGTCGACGGCTCCTACGTGGACCGGGGCAAGCGAACGACGGATGCCTGGGACCGGGAGTTCATGATCGAATGCGAGGGCGACGACGTCTTCATCATGTCCTCCGGGCCCGACGGCGAGATGGGGACCGAAGACGACATCGAATAGCCCGCTCTCCTTCCTTCGTCCCTCCCGACTGACCCCTTCCCTCCTGATTCCCGTGCGCCCCCTGGACCGACCATCGATGCTTCGCCGCCGCCGCCGCCGTCCCGGACGGTCCAGGGCGGGCATCACCCTGGTCGAGATCCTGATCGTGATCGCCCTGGTCGCGGTCGCCGCCTCCGGGGCGAGCTTCGCCGTCGGGGCGCTCACCCGAACCCGGCTGCGCTCGGCTTCCGTGAAGGTGCTCGCCGCTTCCCGTTTCGCCTACAACCGGGCGGTCTCCCACGGAAACACGGTCCGGGTGGTGCTCGACTTCGACGGCGGGAAGTTCGGCGTCGAAGAGGCCCACGGCCGCGTCGTGCTGGCCCGGAACGACGACCAGACCCGAGAGGAGCTCGACGAGGACGAAGCCAGCGTCGACCCCTGGGAGGCGGCGCGGGCCCGGCTCGAGCAACCCGCGGAAAAAACCTTCGGCAGCTCCCCCTGGGGACCGGTCATCGGCCGGGATGGGAGCCCCCGCAAGCGGCTCCAGGTCCGGCCTCTGCCGGATGGGGTTCGGCTGCTGCGGCTCATCGTCCCCCACGAGCCCGAGCCCCGGGAAGACGGAAAAGGGGCGATCTACTTCTTTCCCGGGGGCCGCACGGAGCACGCCGTCGTGCAGCTCTCGGACCCGAGCGACACGGTCTACAGCATCGAGATCCACCCCCTGACCGGCCGGGGAAAGATCCACGACTACGCCTTCGAGCCGGAGCCTCTGGAAGACGGCGAGGGATTCAGCGACGCGGAGGACCCGGGATGATCCAGCCGCCCCCGCCACCAGCCGCCTCCCGGGAAGACGGGCAGAAGGGCTTCACCCTGCTCGAGGTGATGGTCGCCATCGCGATCTTGGGCCTGGCCCTCACCGCCATCTTCTCGAGCGAGGCGGGAGCGATCAAAACGGCCCACCGGGCGAGGAAGATGCAAGTGGCCACCCTCCTCGCCCGCTGCAAGATGGGCGAGCTCGAGGAACAGCTCCTCGAAGAGGGCTTTCCCGCCATCGAATCCCGGGGCTCGGACGAATGCTGCGAAGACGCGGAGCAGGAAGGCTTCGAATGCAC
>DAPKRP010000511.1:0-6669 GCA_031800515.1 Polyangiaceae bacterium LLY-WYZ-14_1
CCGGCGGACGCCGCCGCCGACGCCCGCCCAGGCCGCCTGACCCGCCGCTGGGGCATGACCGGCGGTGGCGCTCCGGCCGGGCCAGTGGGACGCCCGCTTCCCGCTATCGCTGAAACGGGGTCAGCCGCCGCGTGGGCGCGCCCTCCGAGCCCGACGGCGGCTGCCCGCCGTCGGCAGCGGGGACGGCCCGGGGAGGGTAGCTCGACGCCGGGCGCGCCACCGGGACCACCGCCGGCACCGCGATGGGCGGTCGTTCCGAGGCGGGACGGGCGACGGGAACCCGAGCGGCGACCGCCACCGGAGGTGGCGGCGGCGCCGTGGTGGGCCGCGCGGAGGCGGGCCCCGGTGTGGCGGCTGGAGGCGGGACCGATGCGACGCCCGCGCCGCGGGGCTCCTGGCTCAGACGAGCCCGCTCCCGAACCACGTGGTCGAGGAGCGACGCGATGCCGGCGGTTCGCCCCCGCGCGACCACGGTCTCGCCGGTGGTGACCACGACGTCGACCAGCCCGGGTTCGGCCCCGTCCCGGATCAGCACGACCTGGTCCGGATTCACGTGGACGATGGATCCGGCGACGCTGGCGAGCTCGAGCAGCATGACTCCCTCACGGTTCCTCTAGGCTCACCGAAGGTCGCAGGGACGACCCCGGAAAAGCGACAAGGGCCCTTGTCGCCGCACCCACCCTGACAGTGCACCCCCGGCCGTGTCCCGATCGTGTGTTCACGCACATCCCGCGGGAGGCGGTCACCGGAGCTCGAGGACGTGCACCCCGAACACCCGGTCGACGTCGTCCCGGAGGGATTCGCTCGGGTCGACGGCTAGGCCGTTCGGGCCGAGGGTGACCGCCCAGCGCTCCGCCGAGGTGAGCTCCAGGGTCACCGGGCACCGCCCCGGATATCGGCTCAGCAGGGCCCGCAGGGTCTCGAGCTTGTCCGGGTCCGCCCGGTCGACGGGGATGCGGACCCGAACCGCCCGGGTCTTCGCCCGGAGGGCGTCGGCGAGGGGTTCGGCTTCTTCCAGGATGAGCTTCGCCTGGGTGGCTTCGCCCCCGTCGGAGCCGGGGGCGGCGTTCCGGTCCCGTTCGAACTGGACCGTCCCCGTCGCCACCACCGGGTCCCCGGTGTGCAACACCTCCTGGACCCGGGCGGTCGCCAACACCTTCGGCCGGACGATGACCTCGACCCGGCCGTGGGCGTCCTCCAGTTCGAAGAAGGCGATCTTGTCGCCCCCTTTGGTCGTCCGCTCCCGATAGCCCTCGACCAGCCCGCCGACCACGACCTGCGTGCCCTCGGCGCAGGCGGCGAGGGAACGGGTGTCGTTGCTGCAAAAGCGTCCGAGCTCGGCCATGTGTCGGTCCAGGGGGTGTCCGGAGACGTAGAACCCGAGGGTCTGTTTTTCCCGCTGGAGGGTCTCCCGGAGGTCCCAGGCCGGTACGCTTGGGAACTCCCCCTGCACCCGCTCGAGGGCCCGGGTGGCTTCCTCGTCCCCGCCGCCGAGCAGTCCGAAGAGGCTGGTCTGCCCGCTCGACCGCTCCTGCTCCATCTTTCGCCCCCGCTCGAGGGCGCGGTCGATGGCGGCGAAGGCGGCCGCCCGGCTCACGCCCTGGGGGCCGTGGACGGCGTCGAAGGCGCCGCACTGGACCATCGCCTCGACGACGTTCTTGTTCACCCGCCGCAGGTCCACGCGAGCGGCGAAATCGAAGAGGTCGACGAAGGGCTGCTTCGCCTCCGGGGCCGGCGCTCCGGCGGGGGAGGCCCCGGTCCCCGGGAGGGCGGCGTCCTCCGACGGAAGGGGCTCTCCGTCGCCGGAGCGGGCCTCGAAGACCGCCTCGAGGGCCGAGGTGCCGATCCCCCGCACGCCTCCCAGGCCGAAGCGGATCTTCGGCCGGTAGGGGTCCCGCACCACGCCCTTCTGCGCTGCCGGCTGCCCGCCCTTGCGCCGGAGCGTCGGGTCGTCGAGGGGAACGGGCTCGTAGACGACGGTGAAGTCGATCTCGGATTCGTTGACGTCCGGGGGGAGGACGGTGATCCCCATCCCGCGTCCCTCGCTGACCGTCCGCACCACCTTTTCCGTCTTGTCTTTGTCCGCCGACAGGGTCGCGCAGACGAACTCCACGGGGTAGTGCGCCTTGAGATAGGCGGTCTGATAGGTCAGCAGGGCGTAGGCCGCAGAGTGGCTCTTGTTGAAGCCATAGGCGGCGAAGTGTTCCATCAGGTTGAACACTTTTTCGGCATCTTCCCGGGCGTAGCCTCGGGATTCCGCCCCCTCCAGGAAGACGACCTTCTGCTTGGCCATCTCTTCGATCTTCTTTTTCCCCATCGCTCGGCGCAGCAGGTCCGCGCCGCCCAGGCTGTAGCCCGCCATCGCCTGGGCGATCTGCATGACTTGTTCCTGGTAGACGATGACCCCGTAGGTCGGGGCCAGGATGGGCTCGAGGTCCGGATGGGGATAGGTGACCCGGGCGCGGCCGTGCTTTCGCTGGATGAAGTCCTGGTCCATCCCGGAGCCGAGGGGCCCCGGCCGATAGAGGGCGACGGCGGCGACGATGTCTTCGAAGCGGTCCGGCCGTAGCTGCCGGAAGAGGGTCTGCATCCCGCTCGATTCCAACTGGAAGACGTTCGTCGTCTCCCCGGACTGGAGCAGGGCGAAGGTGGCCGGATCGTCCAGCGGGATGGTCTCGATGTCGAAGACGCCCTCCCGGTCCGGCCGGCGCCCGATGAGCCGGCACGCCACGTCGATGACCGTCAGCGTCTTCAGCCCCAGGAAGTCGAACTTCACCAGCCCTGCGGATTCGACGTCGTCCTTGTCGAACTGGGTGACGTAGGCGTCCGGCTCGGGGCAGAAGACGGGGACGTGGTCCCAGAGGGGCCCTTCGCTGATCACGACCCCGGCGGCATGCATTCCCGCGTGCCGGGTCAGGTTTTCGAGGGCCATCGCCGTGTCGAGTAGTTCCTTGACCTTTGGATCCTGCTCGTAGACCGCTTCGAGGCGTTTTTCCTGTTTGAGCGCCGCTGCGATGGGGACGGTTCGCCCTTGCACCGGTTCGGGGATCATCGTCGCCACGCGCCCGGCGTCCGCCGGCGTCATGCCCATCACCCGACCGACGTCCCGAACGACGCTTCGGCTCTTCAGGAGGTGAAAGGTGGCGATCTGCCCGACGCTGGTCGCCCCGTACTTTTCCCGGACGTGGTCGATGACCAGGTCCCGCCGGTCCATGCAGAAGTCGACGTCGAAGTCGGGCATGCTCACCCGCTCCGGGTTCAGAAACCGCTCGAAGAGCAGGCCATAGGGGATCGGGTCCAGGTTCGTGATCCGGAGCGCCCAGGCGACGATCGAGCCCGCCCCGGAGCCCCGGCCAGGCCCCACCGGGATGCCCTGGGTCTTCGCCCAGTTGATGAACTCCTGGACGATCAGGAAGTAGCCGGGAAAACCCATCCCGACGATGACGTCGAGCTCGAGGGCGAGGCGGGCCCGGTAGGCCTCCCGGTCGACGGTCTGGCCCAGGGCTTCGAGCTCGGCGATGCGGCGATCGAGGCCGTCGGCGGCGAGCTTCCGGAGGAAGCCTTCTTCCGTCAGGCCTTCCGGCACCTCGAAGCGGGGGAGCTTCGGCGACGACAGGGGGTCGACCACCCCGGCGCAGCGCTCGGCGATGGCCAGGGTGTTGTCCACCGCCTCCGGCAGGTCCCGGAAGAGCTCGACCATTTCCTCCGGGCTCTTGACGAAGAGCTCGCTCGAATGGTGATGGGTGCGTTCCTTGTCGCTGACCGCCTGCCCGGTCCCGATGCACTGAAGGACCATCTGGGCGTGGGCGTCCTCCCGGTCGAGGTAATGGCAGACGTTGCTGGCCACGAGGGGTAGGTCCATCCCCCGGGCGAGCCGAATCAGGATCTCGTTCAGGGGCCCCTGTTCCGGAAAGCCCTGACGTTGGAGCTCGACGTAGAAGGCACCGGGCTCGAAGGCGTCCTTCAGCGCCCCCATCGCGTCCCGACCTGCCGCCTCCCCCCGGAGGAGCACCTGCTGGGGCAGCCAGCCGCCGAGGCAGGCGCTCATCCCGACCAGCCCCCGTCGATGCCGGGCCAGGGTCTCGAGGTCGATCCGGGGGCTGCCGGCGACCCCGCCTTCCACCCAGGCCAGGCTCACCAGCCGCACCAGGTTCGCGTAGCCCTCGACGCTGCCCGCGAGCAGGATCAGGTGATGGGCCTCCCGGTTCATCGCGTCGTCCCGCCGGCCGCCGGTCAGGCCGATCTCGCACCCGAAGATCGGCTTCACCCCCTGGCTGCGGCAGGCTTTCAGGAACTGGACGGCGCCAAACATGTTGCCCCGGTCGGTCAGGGCGACCGCCGGGGCGCCGTGGGCGGCCACCCGCTCGACCAGGGGCTCGAGCCGGAGGGCCCCGTCGAGCATCGAGTACTCCGAGTGGTTGTGCAGGTGGACGAAGGCGCGGCCCATCAGGGCTCACTGATTACCCGACCAGGAGCCGGGGGGACAGGGGTGTCCGTCCCCCGCCGGCGCTTGCCGCGCCCCGGAGCCGTGCTACCTCTCCGCCCCTTCGAACGCGGAGCATCCAGTCATGAAGCAGTCGCCCATCGCCGAGGTCAAGGAGCGGTTCGGAGACAAGGCCGGCCTGGTCAAGGCCGTCCGGGATCTCTCCGGCGGCGGCCTGTGGATCGACCGGGTCAACGAGGACAAGGGCCTCGACCGGGTCTCGAACGCCAAGCTCCTCCACCTGCACGCCGTCCTCACCGACGTGAAGCAGGCCTTCGGAAGCCGAAAGGGGCTCATCGATGCCTGCCTCGAGCTCGAAAAGCGAACCAAGGACGAGGGATATCGCACCCGCCTCGACCGCTGGCCGCTCCCCCGGCTCTGGGACCACTACCGGGCGGTGAAGCGACGGTCGGACCGGGCCGCGCGGGCGTCGGCTTCGGCGACCGGCGCCACGGCCTGACCGCCTCTCGGCACCCCCTTCGGCGGCGGTCTGCGCCCCGGCGACCGGGGGTCGCGGCGCAACCGGTCCCGGGAACCTTGCCCCGCCGCCGGTGTCCGACGCGGCGGTGACGACCCCCTCCGAACGCCGAGCACCCTTCCGCCCGGACGCGGCGGACGCGGCGGACGCCGAGCTCCTGGCGCTGCCCGCCCCGCCGTCCCGTCGTCGGGTGGTCACGGTAGCGCTCATGGCGCTGGTCGGCGCCACCGCGGTCCTGCTGCTGGTCGAGCTCCTGCCGGACGTTCGCTACGCCTGGCGGGGCGCCGATTCCCCCCGCGACCTCGGCCCCGCGGCCTCCCTCGACCCGGCGACGCTGCCCGACAACGCCCACGTCCGCATCGAGGGCCTGCCGGTGGTGTCGAAGGAGGTCCACGTCCACCGTCCCCTCGGCGGCGGTCGCTTCGTGATCGTGCCCCTCGGGGGGCAGCAGGACGTCCTGGTCCAGGTGCCGGTGGACGGGGTCGGGGGCGACCCGGCGGCCCGCCGGGTCTGGAGCGGCCGCCTGGTGCGACTGGCCACCCTGGGCGCGCGCTACCAAGCCCTGCGGGCCCACCTTCGGAACGCCCAGGGCCTGCCGGTGACCGGCGAGACCTTCCTGCTCCTGGTCGGACAGACGCCTGGCCAGCTCGTCGGCCAGGTCGCTCTGGCCGGTGGTTGCCTGTTCGTCCTGGTGCTGGACCTGATGCTTCTGCTCCGCTGGTTCCGGCCCATCCGGGACCCGGAGGGCGAGTGACCGCCCCCCGGGGCTTCAACGCAGAAGACCGACGTACCAGTCGAGGATCCGATCCCCGAAGAACAGGTACTCGACGGCGCCGAGGGCGAGAAACGGACCGAAGGGAAGCTTGAGGTGGCCGACGTGGGCGGGCGGCGGCTCGTCGTCATCGTCGACGTCGTCGAGGACCGCGGCGTCAGCGACCGCCGCCGCCCCGCCGCCGGCGCCGGCCTCCGCACCCCGCGCCCCGTCTGGCTCCCCCCGGCTCGCCGGGGGCAACTCATCGGCCGAGGCGTCCCGACCGTCCCCGTCGTCGTCCCGATCTCGCCGCTGGCCGAGCAGCACGAGGGGCACCCCGACGACCACCCCCTGGATCGCCCCGACCACCAGGCTGAAGAGCACCCCCTTCCAGCCGACGAAGGCGCCGATGAAGAGCATCAGCTTCGCGTCCCCCTCGCCCATGCCCCGCCGTCCCGTGAAGACCTCGTAGGCCCAGACGAAGGCGAGCTGGATCAGCAGGAACCCGAGCCCCGCGCCGAAGGCGGCCGCCTCCGCCCCGGGCTCGAGGCGGAAGGAGACGGTAGCGAGTCCGACCGCGGCCCCGGGCAGGGAGACCTCGTCCGGGATCTCCATGTGCTCGAGGTCGACGAAGGTCGCCACGAGGAGCCCGCCCAGGAACAGGAAGTAGAGGGCCGCTTCGAGGGCGGCTTCGTCCGCCGGTGTGCCCGCCAGGGCGTCGACGACCCAGGTCTCCGCCGCCGCCAGGGCCAGCACCGCTCCGAGGAGCTCGACCAGCGGGTAGCGCGGGGAGATCGAGACCCCGCAGCAGGCGGCCCGCCCCCGCAACGCCAGCCAGCCCAGGATCGGTACGTTCCGCCAACCGGGGATCGGCGTCCCGCATGCCGGACAGCGGCTCCCGGGATGGACGACGCTCTCCCCCCGGGGCCAGCGGTGGATGGCCACGTTGAAGAAGCT
>DAPKRP010000512.1:0-1688 GCA_031800515.1 Polyangiaceae bacterium LLY-WYZ-14_1
CCGGACGCCCACCCCCCAGGGCTCCAGGGCGACCCGAAGGGCACCCACCAGGGGGCCCGTTCGGATCCCGGACAGTCGGATCATCGGGGCCGACCAGTCGGACAGGTCATTCCCCCGGTCATCGGCCCGTACCTGCCCTAAGAAGCCGACCGGGACGGCTCCGAGCACGAAACAGACGAAGACGAAGACGCCGCTCGAGCCCCGCCGCCATCGACACGACCGCCGGCCCGAAGGGGCGGTCGCCGGAGAAGGCGCCGACCCCCCTTTGCCGTACCTATGTCGCGCTCCTAGGACCCCGATATGCGAGCCACCAAACACAAGAGTCCAAGCCGTCCGCGGGTGGTCGTCGTTGGCGGCGGCTTTGCCGGCTTGAACGCGGCCATCGGCCTTCGCCGCACCCCGGCCGAGGTGATCGTCGTCGACCGGCAGAACCACCACCTGTTCCAGCCCCTGCTGTATCAGGTTGCGACGGCGGTGCTCTCCCCGGCGGACATCGCCTTCCCGATCCGGCGCATCTTCCGGGAGCAGGACAACACCCAGGTGCTCCTCGCCGAAGCCCGAGGCGTCGACCTCGAACGGCGGGTTCTCCAAACCGACGTCACCGACCTCGAGTACGACTACCTCGTCCTCGCCGCCGGCTCGTCCCTGTCCTACTTCGGCCACGATGAAGAGTGGTCCGACCGGGCCCCCGGGCTGAAGACGATCGACAACGCGCTCGAGATCCGCCGGCGCATGCTCATGGCCTTCGAGACCGCCGAGCTCGAAGACGACCCGGACCAGCAGAAGGCGGCCCTGACCTTCGTCGTCGTCGGCGGCGGGCCTACCGGCGTCGAGCTCGCCGGCGCCCTTCAGGAGATCGCCGTCGAATCGGTTCGGGCGGACTTCCGCCGGGTGGACACGGGAGAGAGCCGCATTGTCCTCGTCGAGGGGATGGACCGGCTGCTCCCGGGGATGAGCGATTACGCCTCCCGGCGAGCCCTGTCCGATCTGGAGGAGATGGGCATCGAGGTCCGGCTCAACACCTTCGTCACCGACGTGCGGGACGACGGGGTGGTCCTCGACAAGGAAGAGTTCCTGCCCACCAAGAACGTGATGTGGGGCGCCGGAGTGCGGGGCGTTCCCGTCGCCCGCACCCTCGGGGTCGATCTCGACAAGGCGGGTCGGGTCAAGGTCCGGCCGGATCTATCGGTTCCCGGTCATCCGGAGGTCTTCGTCATCGGCGACCTCGCCGCGGCCACCCAGCCGAAGACCGGCGAGCCGGTTCCGGGGCTGGCCCCCGCCGCCATCCAGATGGGCAAGTACGTCGGCAAGCGCCTCCACGAAGAGATCCGTGGCGGCCGCAGCCCGAAGGACCGACCCGCGTTCCATTATTTCGACAAGGGCACCATGGCGACCATCGGGCGGGCGCGCGCGGTGGCGGACATCGGAAGTGCCCGCTTCGGGGGCGTGCTCGCCTGGCTGATGTGGAGCCTGGTCCACGTTGCCTTTTTGATCGGATTTCGTAGCCGGTTGTTCGTGATGCTGTCCTGGGCGTGGAACTACCTGTTGTTCTCGAAGGGCGCCCGGCTCATCACGGGCCGGACCAGCGTCGATCTGGTCGCGCCCCTCGGTTCCCGTCGCCATGTCCGGCCGAGCACCACGCCCCCTTCCGCCGCCGATGACGAAGACGAGCGGAGCGCGCCCCACCG
>DAPKRP010000513.1:0-4095 GCA_031800515.1 Polyangiaceae bacterium LLY-WYZ-14_1
ACACCCTCTCAGGAAGACCCCTCGTAGGCGGGGCCGAGGGCGGCTTGGATCTCCGCCAGGTCCCGGTAACGCCCCGGCGGAAGCTCGGCGAGAAGCGATTCCACTTCGCGGCCGGCCCCCCGCGCGTGAGCTTGAATCGCCTCCGGCTCGGCGGGTAGGTCGATGCCGGACAAAGCCCGGGCGACGGCGGTTGCCGGCGAGGCGGCGCCTCCCCGGCTGCTCGGCGCCTCCGAAGAGCGGGTGTCTTCCCCGCTCACCGCGTCATGGAGTGCGACGGAGACGTCGGCGGCGTCCCGATAGGTGCGGTCGGGCAAGGCCTCGACGAGGCGCTGCAGGGAGGCGGGCTCGTCGGTCACCTCGGCCTCCAGGTCCTCTCGTCGGGCGGGGAATCGAACGCCACCGAGTGCCGCCTCGAGGTCCGCCGCCGACGGCGCCTGTTCCGGATGGGAGGCCTCGAGGTGCTGCCGCAGCTCGGGACCGGTGGAAAACGTTCGCCCGCAGTGGGGGCAGACCCGGTCGCCGCCCCCCGTCTCCCCGAGGGCCTCCATCACCTCCGCCATCGTTTGGTAGGTGTCGTCGGGAAGGCCGTCGAGCCGTTCCAGGGCGGGGCCGGCGTCGTCCAATCGCTGCCGATGCCGCCGGGCGTGATGCCGCAGAGCGTCGGCGCCCGCGGGCAGGTCCACGCCCTTCAGCAGACGGGCGATGGCGCTCGCCGAGCCCGTCTCTTGGGCCGCCTTCTCGCCGCCTCGTCCAGACCCGGCGCCGAATCCGACCGATTTCGCCTCCTGGTGCCGACGATGGAACGCCGCCAGCTCGGGGAAGGTGCCGTCGATCAGGGCGGCATCGGGCAGGTCCAGGTCGAGGTCGTCGACGAGGGTCCGCTTGGGCCGGAGGGAGACGCCGGCGGCCTTGGCGGCGTCTTCGTCCCGGGCGCCGATCAGGAGCAGCTGGGCCTTCTCGTAGTCGAGCAATGCGGGATCCGCCGCCGGGATCCACCGTCGGCCTCGAAAGGATTCGGCGAGGCGCTTCGGGTAGCGCACCTCTGCCTCCGGGAAGGGGCCGGTCCGGACCTCGGGGTTTTTGACGGCAAGCACGTAGGCCGACTCCGGGACCAGTCCGAAGGTCTCCTCCAAGGCGGCGTCTTTGTCCCGGGCGAGGCGCTGGACGAGCTCGACCTCGCCGTCCTGCTGCACGAGGGCGTAGCTGCCCTCGGCCACCGGCGCCGCGGGGGGGAGGTGCCGGGTCCCTCGGGTCTTGGTCTCATAGGACCCTCCCCGGAGCGCCTCTTCGAGCTGTCTCCGATCCTTGGTGACCAGCTCGACCATCGCCCAGCCTCGCTGGCTCGGGTCCATACCGGGGGCGATGTTGGGCAGTGCCTTCGCGCCCAGGAGGATCAGCCGATACCGCTCGTCCGCCCGGGTCACCAGGAAAAAGCGTTGCACCTCGTCGGGCCGATCGGCGTCGACCTTCGGCCGGTAGAAATAGAAGATTTGCCCACGCTCGAGGACCGAAGAGCTCGCCATACGATCGGGTTAGAACCCGCGTCGGCGATGGGAACCGGGCGGGGACCCTAGCGTCGACTAGGGTGGACGTTCATCGGGGGACGGGGCAGTCGCGCCGCTCTCGGAAGCGCGGAGGGCGCGGACCAGTAGGTCGATGGTGATGGACAGGACGAGGCCGGCGGCCACCCCCACCACGTTCCAGGTGAAGTCGCGCCAGGAGGGGTCGCCGTCGCCGGAGGCGAAGTCGTAGAGCTCCTTCAGCCCGCCGAGGCCCAAGGCGACGCCGCCCCCGAAGAGGGCCCGTTCCTCCGGCGCGTCGAGAAAGGCCGCGCCGATCCCGTAGAACCCGGCGGAGAGGGTGGCGCTGACCCCGAGGTGGAGGGCCTTGTCCCGGCCCCACCACGGGTCCGGTTGGGTTCGGGGGGACGCGACGGGGGCGCCACCGCCCGCGTTCGGGTCCTCGTCCTCCGCCCTCGCCACCGAGGGGCCCAAGGCCGTGACCAGGGCGGTGACCCAGGCGAGCAGGACGCGGCGGGAGGGCGCTCCCAGGGGACGTCGAACCGGGAAGGTCATGCCCTTGGTGCGCGGCTCACAGCTCGAGGAGGGCGCTGCCCCAGGCGACGCCCCCGCCGAGAGCGGTGAAGAGCAGGAGCTGGCCGGGCCGGATCGCCTCGGAACGGATCCCCTCGTCCAGGGCGATGGGCACGGATGCGCTCGAGGTGTTTCCGAAGCGGGCGATGTTCACGTAGAAGCGGCTCATCGGGATGCCGACGCGCTGGGAGACGCCTTCCAGGATGCGCAGGTTCGCCTGATGGGGGACGACCCAGTCCACCTCGTCGGGGGTCCGGTCGTTGTGGCGCAGGGCCGTCTCGCAGGCCGCCGCCAGGGAACGGACCGCGACCTTGAAGATGCCCTGGCCGTCCATGTGGACCGTGTGGAGCCCTTCCGCGACCGTCCCGGGGTCGGCGGGACGACGGGAGCCCCCCGCCGGGATGGTCAGCGCGTCCGCGAGCCCGCCGTCCGCGAAGAGGTGGGTCGACAGGATGCCGGGCGGGCTACCCGCGGCCAGCACGACCGCGCCGGCACCGTCGCCGAAGAGGACGCAGGTGGTCCGGTCTCGCCAGTCGAGCACCCGGGACAGGAGCTCGACGCCGACGACGAGCACGTGCCGGGCGCCGCCGGTCCGGATGAATCGGTCGCCCACGGACAGGCCGTAGATGAACCCGGCACAGGCGGCGGCGAGGTCGAAGGCGGGGCAGTCGGCACGCGCCCCGATCGCCCGCTGGACGAAGACCGCCGTCGACGGGAGCGGCATGTCCGGGGTGACCGTCGCGACGATGATCAGGTCGAGCTCCGACGCCGTGATACCTGCGGCGTCGAGGGCCCTTCGGGCGGCTTCGCTGGCGAGATCGCTGGTGTGCTCGTCGGCGGCGGCAAAGCGACGCTCGCGAATTCCAGTACGGCTGCGTATCCAGTCGTCGCTCGTGTCCACGAAGCCGGCGAGCTCGTCGTTGGTCACCACCCGCTCCGGGACGTAGTGACCCGTGCCAACGATGCGCGTCGCGCCCGGTGTCGACGCAGCGCGTCCGGTGAGGGGCGCGGAGGTCATGGAGAAGGCGGCATCTCGTCTTTCCACCCCCCTGTCAAGGAGGGGTCCGCCGGCGGGCGCGGTGGGTCGTCAAGGACTCGCTCAGATCGAGGGAGGACTCGAACCTGTCAACGTCGTGTCAAAAGCCGGCCGCGGCCCGAGATTCCGTAAGGTGCCGCAGACGGCGTCGGATCGGCTTCCCGGCGACCCGAGCCATACTCCGAGCGACCGTCTCAGGGCGTCACGAGGACGACTTTCCCGCTCATGCCTCCGCGCTCGAGGTCCGCGTGGGCTTGGGCCACCTGGTCGTAGTCGATCCGCCGCTCGACCCGCACGTCCAGCTCTCGACGCTGGAGCATTCCGAAGAGTTGGGCCAGGTCCTCTCCGAACCACGCCGCGTGACGCTTGCGCGTCGTCGTGATGCTGTAGAGCGAGACGCGGGGTCCGAACGGGTTGAGGTTGCGCGCTAGCACGACGGCGCCCGCAACGATCATGCTACCCCCGCGGTTGACCGCCTGGCTGGCGCCGATCATCACCAGTCGCCCACCGCGCTTGAGCGAGGCCAGCGACGGTCGAAAGCGGTCCGCGCCCTGGCCGTCGAAGACGACATCGACGCCGCCCCCGGTCTGCTCGACGATGGCGGCGGGATAGTCCGGGTCGCGATAGTCCAGAGGATGCGTCCCGATCGCTCGCAGGCGCTCGTGGTGTTCCGGTCGCGCGGTGGTCCACACGTCCACCCCGGCCTGCACCGCCAGCTGGTTCGCGAACCAGCCGACCGCACCGTTGCCACCCTGTATAAGGATGCGCGCCCCGCGCGCGACGCGAGCGTGGCGAAACAGCATCTGGGACGCCGTGACGCCGGAAAGTACGAGGCTTACCGCCTCGGCGGCGTCGACGTCCTCGGGGACGCGGACGAGCCCCGCGGCCTTGCGCACGAGGTGACTAGTATTGCCGCCTATCACGGTCAGGTCGGCCACCCTGTCGCCCGCCTTCCAGGCCTCTACG
>DAPKRP010000514.1:0-3523 GCA_031800515.1 Polyangiaceae bacterium LLY-WYZ-14_1
CCGCCCGCATCGCACGACGCCTCCACCGGGTCGGCGGTCGACGACTCCCTCGCCGAGGAGGCTCCGACTCCCCTGGTGAGCCCGGTGATCGCCGGGACGGCCTCGGGGGAGGCCCACCGGACGGTGACCGGGGCGGTCTCCGGGCACGTGCTCGGGGAGCTCCTCCAGCTGCGGCAGGAAAACGAGCAGCTCCGCGGGCTGCTCGCGCTGGTGCGGGAGGTCCGCCGTCTGGAGGCGGTGTTCGAAGAACGGGGCAACCAGCAGGACTTCCGCGCCTTCCAGCAGGCCCGAAACCGGCTCGACGCCGCCCTCGAACGGCTCGGGCTCTGAACGAAGCGCTAGGAGGCCTCGCCGAGGAGCTCGACGAGGACGGCAGATCGGACGGCCAGCCCGGCGGTGACCTGGTCCAGGATGAGACTGCGGGGGGAATCGGCGAGACCCGAGTCGATCTCGACGCCGCGGTTGAGTGGGCCTGGATGCATGACCAGCGCCTCCGGCGCGGCGGCGGCGAGCCGGGCCTCGGTGAGGCCGTAGGCCCGCGCGTAGTCCCGATCCCCGGGCAGGAGATGGGGCTCCATCCGCTCGTGCTGAATGCGGAGGGCCATCACCGCATCGGCGCCCCGAAGGGCCTCCTCGAGCTCGTGGAACACCCGGACCCCGAGGGCTTCCTCCGCCGCCGGGGGCATCAGGGTGCGGGGACCGACGACGCGCACCTCGGCGCCGTACCGCCGGAGCAGGTGGGCGTTCGACCGGGCGACCCGGGAATGGGCCACGTCGCCGCAGATCACCACCACCAGCCGCTCCAGCCGACCCAGAGCCCGACGCAGGGTGAAGGCGTCGAGGAGCGCCTGGGTCGGGTGCTCGTGAGCGCCATCCCCGGCGTTGATCACCTGGAAGCCGACCCGGTGGGCGACGAACTCCGCGGCGCCGGAGGCGGCGTGGCGCAGCACCACCGCGTCGGGCCCCATCGCGTCGAGGGTGCGGCAGGTGTCGAGCAGGGTCTCGCCCTTGGAGAGGCTGCTGCCCGAGGCCTCGAAGCTCACCACCTCGGCGCCGAGGCGCTTGGCGGCGAGCTCGAAGGAGGTGCGGGTCCGGGTCGAAGGCTCGAAGAAGGCGTTGACCACCGTCCGACCCGCCAGCGCCCGGCGATGCGCCGAGGGATCGGCGAGGAGGGCGTCCGCCCGGTCGAGGATCCCATCGATGGCGGGCCGGTCGAGCCCCGCGATCCCGAGGAGGTGGCGCCGGGCCGCGACCCCCGCTGGCGGCATCAGCTGGTGCCGGGGAGGCCCCCCGGGGTGGGTCCGTCCCCAGGGACGTCACCGTGGGGCATCGCCTCCCCCTGCTGGGCCCGCTGGTTCATCTCGTACTTGGAGGGGCACCGGGGCACGACCTGGTTGGCGAGGAAGCTGCCGTCCGGCTGGATCGCGCCCTGGACGGTGACGGAGATGCCCATGTCGTCCCGGAAGGTGTCCGGGACCACGCACTGGGGGAAGGACACGGGGAGCGCTTCGCCCTGCTTTTCGATCACGAAGCGCCATTCGCAGGGGTCTTCCCGGAAGCGGACGGACCCCTGCTGGAGGTCGCCTTCGACCCGGATCTCCCGGCCGGCGAAGGCGTCCGGCGTGCCGACCACCTCGTGGACCAGCTTCGAGTAGACGAAGGCGTCGGAGGCCTGACTCCCCAGAAGGAGCCAGGCGACCCCCCCGAGGAGGACGGCGAACACCAGCCCGATGCGCCAGATGGGCGCGCCTTTGGGCTGCGCGGGGCCACCCGCCACCGGTCCCGCCGGCGAGGCGGGGGCGGCGTCGTCCGGGGAGGCGGTCACCGGAGAGGCGGTCTCCGAAGCGGCATCGGAACGCGGCTCACTCATCGACGTGCTCACGACGGGAATATGTGGCCCCGATGCGTCGGAGGCCAGTGCGCGCGCGGCCCGGAGCGCTCCCGGTGCGCCGATCCGACCGAACGGACGGACTCCGGGCCGGGGACCGCACCCGCCGGGCGGGGCCCCGGGGGGCCCCATCGCTCCGGCGGGGGGGCGCGGGACTACTTGCCCTGGAGGATCAAGGCGACGACGAAGGCGTAGATGACCAGGGACTCGATGAGGGCGAGGCCGAGGATCATCGGGGTGAAGAGCTTGCCGGACGCGTTCGGGTTCCGGGCGATGCCCTCGAGGGCCGCCGCCGCGGTCCGCCCCTGACCGAGGGCGCCGCCGACAGCGGCGATCCCGATCGCGAGGCCGGCCGCGATGTAGGCGGCGATGCTTCGGTCGAATTCGTTGCTCGGCGCGTCCTGAGCCAGGGCGGGGGCGGCGACGACGAGGGTCGCTGCAAAGGACACGAACCGAAGGGCCATCTTCTTCATGGGAAATCTCTCCTTCAAACGCTCTCGAAAGCCAACGTCAATGGTCTTCGTGTTCGATGGCCATCGAGATGTAGACCACCGACAGAATGCAAAACACCAAAGTCTGAACCACCACGACGATGGTCCCGAGGAAGTACATCGGCCAGGCGATCGGCAACCACCAGACCGCGGGGGAGATCAGGGTCGCCGGAAGCTCCGCGAACTGGCCGAGCACCATGTGATCCGCGGTCATGTTGGCCATGAGTCGGATGCCCAGGGTGGCCGGCCGGGCGGCGTGGCTGATGAGCTCGATCACGAACATCAGCAGCATCAAGGGGATCGCGACGACGTTTCGGACGGGGCCGAAGAAGTGCTTGAGGTAGCCCGGGCCGTGCTCCCGGAAGCCGTAGATGTGTGTGGTGAAGAAAATGACCATCGCGCAGGCGAAGGTCGTATTGAAGTTGTCCGTCGGTGGCAGAAAGCCGGGGACGAGCCCGATCGCGTTCGAAAAGAGGATGAACAACGCGCAGGTGCCGATCAGGGGAAGGAAATACCGGGCCGCCTTCGCCCCCATCATCTGGCTCATCATGTCGTAGGTCGCGCCGACCAGGACCTCGACGAAGCCGGAGACCGTGAGCTTGTCCCTCGGGACCAGGTTCTTCTCCGGATCCGCCAGCCGGCCCCGGACCACCAGGCCGACGACGACCAGGATCAGGACGACGAAGACCGCACCGACCACGTGCTGAAGCCCGATGGGACCCGCGCCGAGGTAGGACGGGCCGGCCTGGGCGGCGGCCTCCGCGTCGCGGTAGAGGCTGCCGAGGAGAACGCTTAACCAGGTCTCGTGATGGGGCATGAGGCGTGGGACCTAGCGGTCTCCCGGCGTGTCTTGGGCCGCCGAGAGAGACGCGGAACGGGGGGCGGGGGCCGGGGTCCCGGCGTCGTCCGCGGGACCGAGGCCCGCGTCGAGGAGGGCCCCGAGGACCAGGCCGACGGGCAGGGCGCCGAGGCCCACGGCGAACCCGACGGCATCGACCCCGGCCAGGCGCAGGAGCGCCCAGCAGACCAGGAAGACACCGCCCGTCTTGAGGGTGAGGAGCGCCACGAGGGGCGCCTTTCGTCCCCCGGGGCGCAGCATCCGACGGAGGAGGCTGCCGAGGAACTGGAAGTTCAGGAACGCCAC
>DAPKRP010000515.1:0-3374 GCA_031800515.1 Polyangiaceae bacterium LLY-WYZ-14_1
ACAAGAGCTGCCCCACCTTCATGAGGGGACCCCGGAGCTCCTGCATCGTCGCCACGACCCGCCGGGCGCTGTCGAGCTGCCGGTTCCGCCGGGCCGCCTCCCGGTCCGCCCGGTTTCGGACGACGTCGGCGAGGGCGCCCCCGAGGGCGCGGGAGCCGACGCGGCCGCCGAGGACCGCGGTGCGCATGGTGCGGGCCAGCCGACCGGGGAGGCGCTGGGCCTTGCCCGCGGCGGGTCCTTCGGGGGCCGAGGGGCGGCCCTTCCTGCCGCCGGGCGCGGGGCCGCCGCCGCCGCCTCCCTCGCCGCCCCCACTGCCTTCGGAGGAAGCCACATCGACCATGTACGGTGGCCGCCGCCCGACGTCGAGGCGGTCCCGTCGGGCCGGACGTCGGTACTCAGAGGGTGTTGAGGAATCCTTCGTGAGGGGATCGGGAGCGGGATGTTGTCCTGCGGCGGCGGTCACCGGCCTTCGAGGGCCTTGTCCATCCGCCGGTGGACGATCCCCGCCTCGAGGAAGGGCTCGCCCTCCGGTCGATAGCCGAGGGCCTCGTAGAAGGGGATCGCCGCCTCCTGGGCGGCGAGCCGCAGCACCCGATGTCCTTTGGTCCGGGCCGCGTCCTCGAGGGCGACCATCAGGGCGCGGCCCACCCCCTGGCCTCGGGCGGAGCGCCTCACCGCGACCCGCTCCGCCTTGGCGGTGGCCGGGGTCGGCTCACCCGGCGCCCCGGTGGAGGCCGGATCGACGATGCGCAGCCGGGCGGTACCGAGGAGGGCCCCGGTCGCCCGATCCCGGGCGGCGAGCTGGAGGCAGCTGTCGTCGAGCCCGTCGTGCTCGAGGTCGTAGGGCACCCCCTGTTCGTCGACGAACACCTCCGTGCGGAGGTCCCGGCAGGGCCCGAAGGCGGCGGCGTCCAGGGGGTCGACGGGGATGACGTCGACCGCGGCCGGGTCGGGCGTCGGGGCCGTCGCCCGATCGCCGGCCTTCGGTCCCGGGCGGCTCACATCGCCTCGAGGGCTTCCCGAAGCCGGCTTCGCCCCTGGCCGAGGGCCGCCAGCGCCTCGGGCCGGTGCCCGTCCGTCGCCGCCGACCAGGCTCGATGGAGCGCCCGCTCGGCCCCGGCGTAGGTGCCGAAGGACGCGGCGAAGGCCTCCGGGCCCAGGGCGGAGAGGAGCCCCGGGATCTCGTCCCCCAGGGGCCGGAGGAAGTCCCGATCCAGGGCTCCCAGGCGGTCCCGGAGGTCCGGCAGGGAGAGGCTGGGTCCCTGGACGGCGAGCTCCTCGAGGCGTCCCTGGAGCTCCTCGACCCGGCGCCGGACGTCTGCCGCCGCCCGAGCCTGAGCAGCCTTTCGCGCCGACGCTCCGGCCGCCCCGGAGGCGGCGACCGAGCCCGATTCCGGGACCCCGCCCGGCGAGGTCGCTCCGGCCGCGACGTCGCCGGGAGCGGCCCCCTCACCGCGCCGCCGGAGCAACCCCCAGCCGACCAGGAGGACGACGAGCCCGGCTCCGGCCAGGGCCCAGTCCGCCCGGGGCACCCGCGCCCCGCCGAGGGACCCGAGGACCGTGCCGGCGATGAGCAGGCCGTAGCCCACTAGGGCCCGCATCAGCCGGCTCCTCCGCCGCTGCCGGCGAGGGCGAGCTGCACCATCGAGAAGATCACCCCGGCCAGGGAGTCGCCGACGATGAGGCCCGCCGCCACCGGCAGCCCCGTCTCGCCCACCCAGGCCCGGCCGAGGCGGCGTTCCGCCCCGATGGCCAGCAGGCAGCCGACGCCATAGGTCAGCACGTACATCATCGGCAGGTACATCGAGAGACCGACCAGCACCCCGAGACCGCCGCCGGTCGCCAGGGTGAGGACCGCGCTGACCAGGCCCCCGATGGCGTACTGCTCGTAGGGGACCGCCGACCCCTGGAAGGCTTCGATGATGCTCTTCAGGGTCTCCGCCTGGGGGGCCGGGATGTCCGTGCCGGCGCCGAAGCCTACGGTCGTCCAGATGAGGTAGACGGTCAGGACCGAGACCCCTGGGCCGAGCCAGGCGAGGCCGAGCTGCGTCGCCTGCTGCCGGACCGGCTTCGAGCCCACCAGGAACCCCGTCTTCAGGTCGCTCATCATGTCCGCGCCCTGGGCGATGGCGACGCAGACGGCGGCGCCGATGAGCACCGCGACGCCGACCCGGTCGCTCCCGACCATGAGCAGGATGAGGGTCACCGCCAGGAGCGCGAGCCCGCTGACCGGGCTCCAGTCCGTCATCCCGGCGCACTGGGCGACGATGATGCCGGCGAGCCACATCCAGAGCACCCCCACCACGGCGGTCGCCGTCGCCCGGAGGACCCCGAGGTCCGGGTCGCCGACGTAGGCGGCCAGCGCCAGCACGAGCACCGCGATGCCCACCCCGACGAACATCCAGCGCAGGGGCAGCTCGTCCCGGTCGCCGACGGTGCCCCCGGCGACGCTCTGGAAGGCCGCCCGGAGCATCGGGACGGCGACCAACACCCCGGCGAGGGCGCCTCCCATCAGGAAGCCGATCCCCAGGGGTCGGATGATCTGGGCGTAGAGGGTCCCGGCGACCTGGGCCTCGGCCTCCGCCGCCGGGAGGCCCTCCGGCGGCAGGACCCAGCCCTGGGCCACCACGAGCGGCGCGATGAGCCAGTTCGCGAGGATGCCCCCGGCCAGGACGACCATGCCGGGTCGACCGCTGATGAAGCCCGCGCCGACGCTCAGCAGCAGGAGGGCGAACTTCACCGGGGTCCAGGCGGGCAGTCCGAGGGCCGCGCCGAGGTCGACCGCCCCCGGGATGAAGCCGAAGCTCTTCACCAGTCCGAAGGCGAGGGCCACCCCGGAGGCCGCCATCAGCAACGTCGCCTTCCGGGCGCCGGCGCCGGGAGACTTCAGGATCGCCGCGACCGCCATCCCGGAGGGAAAGCGCAGCCGCTCGAGGTCGATCATCTGCTTGCGCAGGGGGATGATGAAGAGGGCGCCCAGGGCGGCACCGGCCATCGCGGCGAGGGCGATGCTCCAGGGGTCGAAGACGGCCCCCTCCAGCAGGAACAGCGCCGGGAAGGTGAAGATCACCCCGGCGGAGGTGTTGTTGATGCCACTCGCGATCGTCTGATTGACGTTGTTCTCGACGATCGAGCCCTTCTTCATCACCCCCCGGAGCAGCCCCCAACCGAGGATCGCGGCGATGGTCGACGCCGGCACGATGAAGCCGATGACCAGCCCGGCGTAGGTCATCGCGGCGGTCAGGACGACGCCGACCAGCACGCCGAGGACCACGCCGGCGACGGTCACCTCTCGGTAGGGGCGGCTCGAGACGGCGCGAACCTCCGGCGGATCCTCGAAGGGGGGCGCGGCGGCGGCGGCGGCCTGGGGGGAC
>DAPKRP010000516.1:0-3347 GCA_031800515.1 Polyangiaceae bacterium LLY-WYZ-14_1
GACGAGGACGCCCCCCCGGTCATCGCCCTCGGTCCCGGGAACCAGGACGCCTGGCCGACCTCGACCGGGTGGTCGCGACTCCAGGCCCGCTTCGCCGGAGCCCCGGAGGCCCTCGCCGCCGTCCGGGAGCTCCGGGCGCCCCTCACGGCGGCGGAAGCGGTCGAGGCCGGTCTGGTCACCGACGCCGTGGACGAGCTCGACTGGGAGGACGACCTCCGCATCGCCGTCGAGGAACGCCTCAGCCTCTCCCCGGACGCCCTGACCGGGATGGAGGCCTCCCTGCGCTTCCCGGGACCCGAGACGATGGAAAGCAAGATCTTCGCACGATTGACCGCCTGGCAGAACTGGGTATTCCAGCGCCCGAACGCCACCGGCCCCGCCGGCGCGCTGACCCGCTTCGGGACGGCGGAGCGCCCCCGCTTCGACTGGACCCGCTGCTGAGAGCGGTCGCTCAAGGAATCCCTCCGGGACGTCGCGCATCCCCGTCATGAGGGAACACACGAGGGCGCGGCGGGCGGCCGCCGTCTGTGAGCCCGGACACGGATGCCCGGAGCCGTCCCCCGTACACCGGGATCTCCGCCCGGTCCGCCGATGTCCCTCTCCGATGCGATCCCGAACAACGTCGACCTCGGCGCCGACCGTCGACTTCTTCGCGCGCTCGAACATTGGCGTCCCAGCTTCCTCGATTGGTGGCGGGACATGGGCCCGGAGGGTTTTCAGGAAGACCTGATCTGGCTTCGGACCGCGACCAGCGTCGACGCCGGCGGCTGGGCTAACTGGGATTACGTTCGCATGTGCGACTACCGGTGGGGGATCTTCCTGACTCCGCCCCGGGGGCAGGACACCGTCGGCTTCGGCGATACCCCCCAGGCCCCGGTCTGGGACGAGGTTCCGGGGGAGCTCCGGGGCATGCTTCGACGGATCATCGTCACCCAGGCGGACACGGAACCCGCCAGCGTCGAACAGCAGCGCCGGCTCGGCCAGACCGCGCCATCCTTGTTCGACCTGCGAAATCTCTTTCAGGTCAACGTCGAAGAAGGGCGCCATCTTTGGGCAATGGTGCACCTGCTTCATCGCCATTTCGGCCGGGACGGTCGGGAGGAAGCCGACGCCCTGCTCGAACGGCGCAGCGGAGATCCGGATAAACCCCGAATCCTGGGCACCTTCAACGAGAAGATGGACGACTGGCTGTCCTTCTTCATGTTCACCATGTTCACGGACCGGGACGGCAAGTACCAGCTCGCCGCCCTGGCCGAGTCGGGCTTCGACCCGCTGGCCCGAACCGCCCGCTTCATGCTCACGGAAGAAGCCTTTCACCTGGCGGTGGGGGAAGCGGGGATCGATCGGGTGGTTCGGCGGGCGGCGGAGGCGACGCGGCGGAATCCCAACGGCGACGCCCGGGCCGAGGGCGCCGTCGACCTCCCGACCATTCAAAAATACATCAACCATTGGTTCTCGAGCTCCGTCGAGCTCTTCGGGGGAGAGCTCAGCTCGAACGCGGCGGATGTCTTTTCCGCTGGGCTTAAAGGTCGCTTTCGGGAACGGAGCAAGTACGCCGACCACCGCGCCCTCGAAGGCACCTATCCACTGGTCGTCGTCGGCGACGGCGACCGGCTCGAAACTCGTTCCGTCCCGCTGCGGACGGCGCTGAACGAGGTGCTGCGGGACGAGTACGTCGACGATTGCCGGCGGGCCTGCCGCCGGTGGAACCGCACCCTGCGGGAGGCCGGGGTGGACGATGGCACCGCCCTCCGGATACCGAGCCGGCGCTTTCATCGCCGGATCGGCCTCTACGCCGGGCATCACTTCGACCCCTCTGGGCAGCTGATCGACGCGGCGACCTGGGCGGCTCGGCGAGACGAGTGGTTGCCCACGGACGCGGACCAGGACTACGTCCGCTCCCTGATGACCCCGGTGCGGGAGCCTGGGCGCTTCGCCCGCTGGATCGCGCCACCGTCCAAGGGTCTCCGGGGAACGCCCATCGATTTCCCCTACGTCCGCTTCGCCCGGGCCGCCTGAGCCAGCCCCAAAGTCGTCCTGGTCGGGCCGGGCCTCGGGCAGGGAGCTCCCCGTCCGCAGAGCCCTGGGCTTGCGCGCCGGCCTCGGAACCGACCATCATCGGCCCCCTCGTGCGGGGCGGGACCGCAGCAGGTTGTCCGAAGCCGACCGATGGGCGCTGGCATCGGCGGGCGCGCGCCCTCCGGACCCCCGCCTTCTGCGCCGGGCTCTTGGCTGCCGGCGCCGCGGGCTCCCCATCCCCAGCGCAGGCGGACGGCCCGCCGACCTGGCTCGTGGTTCCCACCGTCTCCGCCGAGACCGCCGGCCACAGCGTCGACACGGCGCGGATCATGGAGCGGGAGCTTCGTCGCCTCCCCGGGATTCGCGGCATGCCGCTCCTGGTCGCCAAGGACCGGTTCGAGGCACGGGCGTCGACGGAGGCGGCGGCGACGGACGAGCAGGACATCGACGCCGTCGCCCGGGAGGCCCAGGCCGCTTTGGTCCACGTCGCGACGGGCCGCAACAACCGGGCGCGGGCGGCGGTGCGCCGCGTTCTGGTTCGGGCCGAGGCCGCCCTCGAGTCGTTGAACCGGGAGACCACCTCCGCCCGCAAGGTGCTCGACGCCTGCCTCTACCTGGTGCGGGCGCTGCTCGATTCCGGGCGCGAGGGGGCCGCCCGGGACCGGGTCCTCGAATGCCGGCGCCTGGTCCCGGACATCGATCCGGATCCCGCGGACCACCCGCCCTCCGTCCTCGACCTGGTCGACCGGGTGCAGGCGGAGCTCCGCCATGCCCCCTCCGCCGAGCTCCGGGTGGAGAGCATCCCCCTCGGCTGCGCCTTCTATCTGAACGGCCGCCACCTGGGCGCCACCCCCTTCGAGATCGGAAGCCTTCCCCCCGGCGAGTACCGGGTCCAGGTCGAGTGCGGGGCGAGCGGGGGCGGCCGGGTCCATCGGGTGATCCTCGGGGCCGAGCGCACGGTCCTATCCCTCGACGCGCGCTTCGACGAGACGGTGCGCAGCCGGGACCTCGTCGGGCTTCATTACCCGAGCCGGGAAGAAGAGGCGGGCTACCGCCTCCACGACGCCGGCGAGGTAGCCCGGGTGGTCGGGGCGGACGTCGTCGTCCTGTCGACGGCGGTGACCCCCACGACCGTACGCTTCGACCGGGTGGACCTGAGCGCGCCGGACCGCATCGTCGCCTCGGCGACCGTGCCGGTCACCGGGCGCCGCCGGGACGACCGTCGTCAGGTCGTGCGGGCGGCCCGGGCGCTCCGGGCAGGGAGATCCTTCGACTTCACCCGGGACCCGGCGGCGGAGGTCGATGCCCACGTCCCCCCGGCGGTCATC
>DAPKRP010000517.1:0-7186 GCA_031800515.1 Polyangiaceae bacterium LLY-WYZ-14_1
GAGAACCCGGCGGTCCGTCGGATCCGGGAGGCCCACGAGACCCACCTGCGGACGATGGAAGCCGCCCGGCAGGTGCTCCGGGACCTCCAGGTCGAGGCGGAGTTCCGTCCCCGGGACCAGGCGAACGGGGACGTCGGGGACGTCGACCTCGTGGTCACCCTCGGCGGGGACGGCACCCTCCTCTGGACCTCCCACCTGGTCGGCCCGGGGGTCCCCATGCTCGCGGTCAACACCTCTCCGAAGACCTCCGTCGGCTACTTCTGCGGGGGTGACCGGAACGATCTGCCGGAGGTCCTCGCGGAAGCGGTGGTCGGCCGCCTCGACGAGACCCGGCTCACCCGGATGCGCCTCACCGTCGAAGGCCGGGTGGTGAGCGAGCGGGTGCTCAACGACGTGCTCTTCTCCCATCCCTGCCCGGCGGCCACCAGCCGCTACATCCTCGGCTTCCGGGGGATCGAAGAAGAACAGCGGTCGAGCGGTATCTGGGTCGGGCCCGCCGCCGGGTCGACCGCGGCCCAGCGCTCCGCCGGCGGCCAGGTCCTGCCGCTCGAGTCCCGAGACCTCCAGTTCGTCGTCCGAGAGCCCTACGAGCCCCGGGGGAATCGCTTCGAGCTCGTCCGGGGGCTCGTGGGGAGCGGGGAGTCTCTTCGGGTACGCAACAAGATGACGGAAGCGCGGCTCTACGCCGACGGCTACCACCGAGCCCACGAGGTTCGCCTCGGCCAGCTGGTCACCATGTCCGAGTCCCCCGAGCCCCTGATCCTCCTCGGCCTGCGACAGCGGCGGAACGGGCCCGGGCTCTCCCCCGACCGGGAGGACGGCTCCTGACCGTGGCGGCCCGGCGGCGATCCTCGACGAGCCCGTCCAGCCGAACGCCTCCCGGCGCCCTACCGGGCCGCGGTCTCGTGGCGCTGCTCGGCTTGGGGTTGCTCGTCCTCCTGCTGATCCTCCAGCTCGGCGGCCTGCCCGGGCGCCTCGGATGCGGTGGTGGGGGCCACGGCGCCGGCGATGGGCTCCCCGGAGGAGGCGGCGGCGAGATCGTCGGCCGGGCCCGGGACGACGGTCCCGCCGGGGAGGGCCCTGCCCAAGAGGAAGCGGAATCACCGATGGCAGCCGACGAGGACGGCCTGGACGCGCCGGAGGCCCTCGTCCCCGAGGTGGTGGCGGTCTACCCCCACGACCCCGGGGCCTTCACCCAGGGGCTCCTGGTGCACGAGGATCGCGTCTACGAGAGCACCGGCCTTCGGGGTCGCTCCAGCCTGCGACGGGTCCGACCCGCCACCGGCGAGATCGAGCTTCGGCGGGATCTCGAGCCCCGCCTGTTCGGTGAAGGACTGGCCCGCCGGGGAGACCGGCTGGTCCAGCTGACCTGGGAGGCGGGGCGCGCCCTCGTCTACGACCTGTCGACCTTCGCGCCCCTCGCGGAGCATGCCTACCCCGGGGAGGGCTGGGGGCTCTGCTTCGACGGGAGCCGCTTCATCCGAAGCGACGGGAGCGACCGGCTCTTCTTCCACCGGCCCGACGACTTCCGGGACGCGGGATCCGTCGTCGTGCGGCGGCGGGGGCGGCCGGTCCGCCGGCTGAACGAGCTCGAATGCGTCGACGGGGTGGTCTGGGCGAACGTGTGGATGGAGGACGTGATCCTCCGCATCGACCCGACCAGCGGGGAGGTCACCGGGGAGGTCGACGCCCGAGCCCTCTCCCGGGCGACCCGGGCGGCCCGCCGCGCCGACGCCGTGCTGAACGGGGTGGCTCATCTCCCGGGGACGGACCGCTTCTACGTGACCGGCAAGCTCTGGGATCGACTCTACGAGGTGCGCTTCGTGCCGGCGGACCGGGAGGGCCGGCCGGGCCCGGAGGCGGCGGCGAAGAACACGCCGGCGAGCCCGCCGAAGAGCCCATAGGTCACCCAGTCCCCGGCCCTCACCCACAGGGTCGGGCCGAGGTCGAGGAGAGGCACGTCCACCAGCAGCGTCCCCGGCTGAAAGACCTCCGTCTGCGTCCGAACCTCCCCGGTCGCTGCCACGTGGGCCGTGACCCCGGTGTTGGTGCTGCGGACGAGCTCCCGCCGCGCCTCGATCGCCCGGAACCGGGAGACGGCCAGGTGAAGGTGGGGCTCCGCCGTGTCCCCGAACCAGGCGTCGTTGGTCACGTTGGCCAGGAGGTCGGGGGCCTGGCGGGCGACGACCCAGGCCTGGTCGGCCAGCACGTCCTCGTAGCAGTTGAGCACCCCCACCCGCAGCTCGGAGTCGGGGGTGAGCACCTGGGGAGCCCGCCCCGGGGTGAGCCCGCAGGTGCCGAGCCGCGCTTCCAGCCACGGCAGCGTGGGACAGAAGGGCACCCGTTCGCCAAAGGGTACGAGCCGCACCTTGTCCGAGATACCGCGGATCCATCCCGTCGGGTCGACCGCCAGGACCGAGTTGAAGCGACCCTCCCCCCGGGTGATGGCTCCGGCCAGGATCGCGCCGGAGAAGCCCGCGGGGCGGATGGAGGCGGCCCCCGGCGAGTCCCGGCGGGCATCCCGGGGCACCGCGTAGGGGTGGGCGGTCTCGGGCCAGACCACGAGGCCGGCCCCGGCCCGGCCGAGCTCCCGGGTCGCCCGGTGGAGGGCGCGTCGCCGCTCGGCGCGAAGCCGGGGGTCTCGCTTACCCCCGACGGGCACGTTCGGCTGCACCAGTCCGACCCGGACCCGAGGCGCGGCGGCCCGGGCCGCCTCGACGGTGGCCAGGCGGTGCGCCCCGGCCACGGCGGTCGCCGTCGGGAGGACGACGGCGAGGAGGAGCTGGGCGACCTGGAGGCGTCTCCCCCGGGCGCGGCCTCCCCGGTGCCGGAGTCCCTCCGTCGCGGCGACCAGGGTCAGCAGCAGAAGCACGTCCACGAGTGGCTCCCCGCCGAGCTCCGCGGCCTGGACGAGGCTGAGGACGGGCAGCTGGGTCGCCGCGGGCCGCCAGGGAAAGATCGCTGGGACCGCGGACAGGGCGACGGGCAGGGTCGCCGGGAGGAGCCACGGGCCCGCCCGACGCGGCTCCGGTGGCGACGATGGGGTGCCGGGCCGAAGGGCCGAACCTTCCCGCAGGCCGGCTGCGAGCCCCGCCGCCAGGGCCGTCCCGAGGGCGTAGGGCAGCCCCTGGGCGCACCAGAGGAGAGCGCTCGTCCCCCAGCTAGCCCAGGGAGGGAAGGCGGCGAACCGCTCGAGCAGCCCGACGGACCAGCCCAGGGCGACGGCGTTCGCCCCGACCCCGAAGGCCAGGCCCTCGCGGGCGCCCCGGGCGGCGGCCTGTCCGGGGGTCGCGGCATCCCAGACCCGCCGGCGGGACAGGAGCCCCAGCCAGAGGGCGAGGCTCGCGAGCCCGAGGCCCCAGGCCTCCCGGGGGGCGCCGGCCAGGGCGAAGCCCGCCCCAGCCAGGAAGGACCCCACCGGTACCCTCGGAAGCGCGCGCCACCCCGGTTTGCCCGGGCTGGACGAATCGCTCTTCGTTGCTGCTAGGTTTGCGGCGATGACGTCGCCGGGAGCCCCGGACCTCCGCCAGGTCCACGCGCTGACCGCCCTCGTGCCCGTCCTCGGATTTCTCATCGCCCACCTCGTGCAAGCCCGTGGCGCGGCCGCCGGGCGCGTCGCCTACGTCGAGGGGATGTGGGGCCTCGACGGGAACCTCCTCTGGACCATCGTCGAGGCCCTCTTCTTCGTTCTACCCCTCGGGGTGCACGTCGCCCTCGGGATTCGCCTGGGTCGGGCCCGGCGTGACGGCCCAGCCTCCCCCGAGGACGCCGATGGAAACGATGCCGCGTTCCCCTCGGCCCTCGCACACCGCTGGCAACGCGTCACCGGGCTCCTCGCATTCCTCTTCGTGGTGGTCCACCTCGCCCACACCTGGGTGATGCGGCTCGCCGGTCGTCCCGGGGGCCGGATCTTCGACGACCTCGGGGTCGCCCTCGGGCAGCCCGTCTGGCTCCTGGTCTACGCCGCGGGCCTAGGAGCCGTCGCCGTCCACCTGGGCGCGGGCCTGCCCGCAGCGCTGGTGCGGGTCGGCTGGGCGCCGGGACGGGGTCCGACGGCCCGCGCCCTCCGCGTCCTGGGGTTCGGCTTGGGGCTGCTGGTCTGGCTCTGGGGCCTCGATGCGACCGCGGCCTTCGCCACCGGGGCCGGGTGGCTTCCATGAGCCGCATCCTCGCCATCGCGGTCAACACCTTCCGGGAGGCGGTCCGGGACCGCGTGCTCTACGCGGTGCTCGCCTTCGCCGTCGCCGTGCTCCTGTTCTCCCTGGCCCTCGGCGAGCTCTCCCTCCACCAGGAGCAGCGGGTGGTGCTCGACATCGGGCTCGCGTCCATCTCCCTCTTCTCGGTGGTGATCGCCGTGTTCCTGGGGTCCTCTCTGCTCTACAAGGAGCTCGAACGGAAGACCCTCTACGTCATCCTGCCCCGCCCGATCCGCCGCTGGGAGTTCCTGGTGGGTAAATACGCCGGGGTCGTCCTGACCGCCCTCGTCTTCCTCGGGCTGATGGGGGCGATCCAGCTCTGGGTCGCCGCCGTGCAGCGGGGCCTGCCCTGGGCCCTCGCCGCCGGGGGACCCGGTGCCTGGCTCGCCGGCGGCGCGGCGGTCCTGTGGTTCCGGCGAGATCGTGACCGGACCGCGTTCCTGCCGCTGTTCGCCGTCCTTGCCCTGGGTCTCGGGGCGGCCCTGGCGCACCGGGCGGGGGTGGCCTTGTCCCCCGTGCTGGCCGCGCTGGCGCTGACCGGGGCCGAGGCGGCGCTGCTCTCCGGGGTCGCGGTCTTCTTCGCGTCCTTCTCCACGCCGTTCTTCACCGGCGTACTGTCCATCGGGGTGTGGCTCGTCGGCCGGGCGACGGACGACATCGTCTCGCTTCCGGAGGCCGCCCTGGCGCCGGAGATCCGGGCGCTCCTCGGCGGGGTGGTTCGCGTCTTCCCGAACTTCTCCCTCTTCGTGCCGGGTCGGGCGACCCTCGTCGATACCCATCAGACCTGGGGCGGACCCTGGACCTACGTGTCCGGTGCCCTCGCCTATGCGGCGGTCTACGGGGCGCTGCTCCTGCTGCTCTCGTCCCTGCTCTTCCGCCGCCGCGACCTCACGTGAGCCCCCTGGTCACGACCTGGATGAATCGGGCCGGGGTGGTGGCCGCGGTGGTGCTCGTCGCCGTCCTCGTCGTCGCGACCCGGGCGGCCGTCGCGGGCCGGGCCGAGCTCGAACGGGGCCTCGCGCTTCTGGCGAGGCCCGGTCCCAGCCACGCCGAGCTCGACGACGCGGTGCTCCACCTGCGCCGGGCGGCCAGCTGGACCCTGCCCGGAAGCGATGTGCCCGACCGGGCCCTGGTCGCCCTCGAAGACCTGGCCCGCGCCGCCGAGGCCCGGGGGGAGACGGACCGGGCCCTCCATGCGTGGCGTTCCCTGGTGGCCGGGGCGATGGCGGGGCGTTCCCTTCTCACCGGAGACGTCCGGAAGGATCCCCGCGTTCGGCGTGCCATCGACGCGGTCCGCCGCCTCGGCGGCGAGGCGGGGGCCCGGGCCCTCGAGGAACCCGGACTCCGCCGGGAGGGGGTGCTCCTCGCCCTCGGCGGGTTCCTCGGCGCGCTGGTGGGTGCGATCGTGTACCTCGGCCGGGGCTACGATGCCCTCGGGCGACCCCGCCCCGGGGCCCGCGGCCTTCGGCGGGTGACGGGGGTCGTCGCCGCCCTCGGCATCGCCGTCTTCGTCTTCGGGCTCGCCTGGGCGTGACGGGGGGCGTGGCGCCGGGAAATGGGCTACTGCCGGGCCGGTGGACGCCATCCGGATCGTCGGCGGCCGACCCCTGACGGGGACCGTCCGCATCAGCGGCGCGAAGAATGCTGCCCTCCCCATCCTCTGCGCGGCGCTTCTCGCCGACGGGGAGCACGTCTTCCGCAACGTCCCGGACCTGCGGGACATCGGGACGACCGCGGAGCTCCTGCGGTTCCTCGGGCTCGACGTGGAGCTCACCGCCCCGGTCGTCCGGGTGACCAGTCGACCCGTCGAGGAGCCCCACGCGCCCTACGACATCGTCAAGAAGATGCGGGCCTCGGTGCTGGTCCTCGGCCCCTTGGCGGCCCGCTACGGCCGGGCCCGGGTGTCCCTGCCCGGCGGCTGCGCCATCGGGGCTCGTCCCATCGACCAGCACCTCAAGGGCTTGGAGGCGATGGGCGCCCGGATCGCCCTCGACCACGGCTACGTCCACCTGGAGGTGCCCGGCGGCCGGCTGGTGGGCTGCGAGATCCTGCTGGACGTGCCGACGGTCACCGGGACCGAAAACCTCATGTCTGCCGCCGTGCTGGCGCGGGGGCGGACGACCATCGTCAACGCCGCCCGGGAGCCGGAGGTCGAAGAGCTCGCCCGGGTGCTCAACAAGATGGGCGCCGACGTCCAGGGGGCCGGGACCGACGTCGTCGTCATCGAGGGCAAGGACGCCCTCCATCCCGTCGACCACGCGATCATTCCGGACCGGATCGAGGCCGGGACCTACATGGTCGCCGGAGCGGCCACGGGTGGCGAGCTGCTCCTCGAGAACACCGCCCTCGAGCACCTCGAGGCGCTTTCGGCCAAGCTCCGGCGGATGGGGGTGGTCGTCGAGCGGGAGGCGGAGGGTGTCCGCGTCTCCGGCCATGCCCGACCCTTCCGGCCCGCCGAGGTGACGACGGCTCCCTACCCCGGGTTTCCCACGGACATGCAGGCTCAGCTCATGGTGCTCATGTGCCTCGCGGGAGGGCGGAGCTCGATCACGGAGACGATCTTCGAGAACCGCTACATGCACGTCCCGGAGCTGAACCGGATGGGCGCCCGCATCCAGGTGCAGGGACGGGTGGCGACGGTGGAAGGCATCGAGGCGCTCCAGGGCGCCGAGGTGATGGCCAGCGACCTGCGGGCGAGCGCCGCCCTCGTCATCGCCGGGTTGGTCGCCCGCGGCACCACCGAGCTCCGCCGCGTCTACCACATCGACCGCGGCTACGAGCACATCGAGGCGAAGCTCGCCGCCGTCGGCGCGGAGATCGCCCGGGTGCCCGGCCAGATGTAGCTCGGGGACGGCGAAGGACCGTCCCCAGGGTGACCGAGGGCTCCTCCGCCCGGTCCCCCGCACCATGCGCGCCGCCAGCCGCCGAAGCTCTTTCCCACCCCTGCCGCCGTCGATCAGCCCGTGACCCGCCGCCCGCGCCCAACCGCC
>DAPKRP010000518.1:0-3696 GCA_031800515.1 Polyangiaceae bacterium LLY-WYZ-14_1
GAGGCGGGGAGCCGGTCTCTCCGAGAAGGGGGCCGACGGGTGACCCTGGCCGAGGTCTCCGCATGAGCCATCCCCCCTCCTCCGGCATCTCCCCGGAGGCCTTCGTGCACCCGACGGCGGTGGTGGACGATGGGGTCGAGCTGGGGGCGGGCGCCAAGGTCTGGCACTTCGTCCACGTCTGCGCGAACGCCCGGGTCGGAGCGCGTTGCGTGCTGGGGCAGAACGTCTTCGTCGGCCCCGGGGTCTCCGTCGGTGACGGCGTCAAGGTCCAGAACAACGTGTCCCTGTACGCGGGCGTCACCGTCGAGGCGGACGTCTTCCTCGGACCGAGCTGCGTCTTCACCAACGTGAACGAGCCCCGGGCGTTCATCGAACGAAAGCACGAGTTCAAAGAGACCCGCGTCGGCCGAGGGGCGACCGTGGGGGCGAACGCCACCATCGTCTGCGGCCACGACCTCGGCACCTACTGCTTCGTCGGGGCGGGCGCGGTGGTCACCCGGGACGTCCCGGATTTCGCCCTGGTGGTGGGTGTTCCCGCGACCCGAGTCGGCTGGGTCTGCCGGTGCGGCCGACGGCTCCCGGATGGGACCGAGGAGCCCAGCTGTGCCGAATGCGGCTGCCGCTACTGGGTGGCCGGGGAGGGGGACGCTGCCCGTTGCGCGCTGGTCGACGGGGGGTCCGAGCCCGTATGACGATGGTCCCTCCTTCGGGCCGCGGCCCCGGGCTCGACCTTCGGGTCGACCCGACATCGTCTCCCGCGTAGTAGTCCCCTTCGTCGTCCTGCTGCCTCCCGGAATCCCCCATGACGAACGCTCCCCCTTCCCGGCCATCGGCTCAGATCGACGGTCCCGCCCCGGCGACGGAACCGGTTCCCCTCCTAGACCTGGCGGCCCATCACGCGCCGATCCTCCCCGAGATCCGAGAGGCGATCGACCGGGTCCTCGGGTCGAGCCGTTTCATCATGGGCCCGGAGGTCGAACGCCTGGAAGCGGGTCTGGCCGAGCTCGTCGGCGTGCCCCACGCCATCGGCGTCTCCTCCGGGACCGACGCCCTCCTCGTGTCCCTGATGGCCCTCGACGTCGGACCGGGAGACGAGGTGGTCACCACCCCCTTTTCCTTCTTCGCCACCGCCGGCGTCATCCACCGGCTCGGCGCGACGCCGGTCTTCGTCGACATCGATCCCGTCACCTTCAATCTCGACCCCGCCGGCCTGGACGAGGCGATCAGCGATCGGACCAAGGCCATCCTTCCGGTCCATCTGTTCGGTCAGGTCGCGGCGATGGACCAGATCCAGCAGACCGCCTGCCGCCACGGCCTGCCGATCCTCGAAGACGCCGCCCAGGCCATCGGCGCGACCAGCCCCTGGGGCCCGGCGGGCCGCCTCGGTCTCGTCGCCGCCTTCTCCTTCTTCCCGACGAAGAACCTCGGCGCCGTGGGGGACGGGGGGATCGTCACCACCCCGGACGACGCCCTCGCCGACCGGATACGCCGGCTCCGGGTCCACGGGGCCCGACCGAAGTACTTCCACGCGATGGTGGGGGGTAACTTCCGCCTCGACGCCCTCCAAGCCGCCGTCCTGAACGTGAAGCTACCCCGGCTCCCCGCCTGGACCGCAGCACGGCAACGGAACGCCGCGCGCTACGACGCCCTCTTCGCCGAGGCCGTCCTCCCGCCGGGGCGACTGACCACCCCGACGCGGGTCGTCGAAGGACACGTCTACAACCAGTACACGATCCGGACCGACCGCCGCGACGCCCTCCGGGAGCATCTCGCCGAACGCAAGATCGGCACCGAGATCTACTATCCGAAGCCCCTCCATCGGCAGGCGTGTTTCGCGCATCTCGGCTACCCCCCGGGGTCCCTTCCGGAAGCGGAGCGGGCCGCGGACGAAGTCCTCTCCCTGCCGATCTATCCGGAGCTCACGGAAGCCCAGCAGCGCACGGTGGTGGACGCCGTCGTCGACTTCCTCCGCCGGGCGGATTGAACACCGACCGGCCGGTGCTCGAGCTCGCCGTCGTCGATTGGCTGATCGTCGGCGCCCTGGTGCTCTGGGCGATCGGAAACGGACTTCGTCATCGGCGCGCGGCCTCGAGCTCTCTCACCTCCTACTTCCTCGCGGACCGCTCCCTGAGGGGCTGGCAGGCCGGGCTCAGCCTGGCGGCCACCCAGTTCGCGGCGGACACGCCCCTGGTCTTCACCGGTCTGGTGGCGACCGCCGGGGTCTTTCACCTCTGGCAGTTCTGGAGCTACGGCGTCTCCTTCCTGCTGATCGGCTTCCTCTTCGCACCCGCCTGGCGGCGGGCGGCGGTCGTGACCGACGCCGAATGGGTCTCCCTTCGCTATCCAGGAAGCCGCGGCACGTTCCCGCTCCGGGTGATCCGGGCGGTGGTCTTCGGGACGATGATGAACGCCGTCGTGCTGGCGATGGTGCTCTTCGCCACGACCCTGCTCATCGAGCGGCTGGTGGACTTCCAGACGCTCCTCCCCACCGCGGTCTTCGACCCCCTGGTCGGTGCGGTCCGCACCGTCGGCGTGCCCCTCACCCCACTGCCTCCCGATGCCCCGATCGACGCAGAGGCCTGGGCCCGCTCCGCCTCGAACCTCGTCGGGCTCGTGCTCCTCGGCCTCTTCACCCTCGCCTACGCCACGACGGGGGGCCTGCGCAGCGTCGTCGCGACGGACGTCGTTCAGCTTGCGCTCATGCTCACGGGTACCGCCGCCTACGCCTGGCTCGCCTGGAACGAGGCCTCGGCGGGCGGCGCCTCCCCGGTGGACCAGCTCCTCGGGCCGGCGGGTCCGGGAGGGGACGTCGCCGGGGGACTGCTCAGCCTCGACCCGGGACAGGCCTCCGGGGTGACCGGCGGGCTGGTCACGGTCTTCGCCATCCAATGGCTCATCCAGCGAAACGCCGACGGGAGCGGCTACCTCGCCCAGCGGGTCATGGCCTGCCGGACGGATGAGGACGCCCGGCAGGCGATGCTGGTGTTCACCGTGGTGCAGGTCGTCGTCCGCTCCCTGTTCTGGGTGGCGCTCGCCGTCGCGCTCTTGGTGCTCTTTCCCATCGCCGACCCGGGGGAGCCGGCGACCGTGACCCGCGAGGCGACCTACCTGGATGGCCTCGGCCGCGTGCTGCCCGTGGGGCTTCGGGGGGTGCTGGTCGCCGGCTTCCTCGCCGCCCTGGCGTCCACCCTCGACACCCACCTGAACTGGGGGGCGAGCTACTGGGCCAACGATCTCTACGGCGAGGGGCTTTGCCGCCGCCTCCTCCGGCGGGAGCCGGCGGACCCGGAGCTCGTCCGGGTGGCCCGGCTGGCGAACGCGACCCTGCTGGTGCTCGCCCTCGCCGTGATGAGCGCCCTTGGAAGCATCCAGGAGGCGTGGAAGATCAGCCTGGTGATGGGCGCCGGCATCGGACCGGTCCTCGTCCTCCGCTGGGTGTGGTGGCGGGTCACCGCCTGGGCGGAGCTATGGGCCTTGGTCGCTTCCTTGGCCGGGTCCGTCCTCGCCCTCGCCTTCCTCGACGGCGAGGCTGCGCGCATGCTCGGGGTGGCGGCGCTCGCGAGCGGTGTGGCGGTCGGTGTGTCCCTCTGGGGCCCGCCGCCGTCGGCCCCCGCCCTGGCCACCTTCTTCGAACGCGCCCGGCCCCCGGGGTTCTGGGCGCCCGTGGCCCGGGGGGCGGCGGCGGCGCAGGCGGCG
>DAPKRP010000519.1:0-2046 GCA_031800515.1 Polyangiaceae bacterium LLY-WYZ-14_1
GTCATCGTCCCGCCCCCTTGGTCCCGGAGCCCCAGCCTCCGGAGGTCATCGCCATGGCGACCTGGCCGGCGGCGTGGAGGACGAGGCGCTCCGCGGACAGATGGGGCGGCCAGGGAACCCCCCGCGCCTCCGCGAGGTGCCGCGCCAGGCGCTCCGCGAGGCGTTGCCGGGTGCGCCGGGGGAAGCCTTCCCGCCGGGTGGCGAAGGCGAGGAGCGCGGCGCGCTCCTCCGGGCGAACGCCTCGGAGGGCCGAGGCGATCCGAGCGTCCCGGAGCTCTGCGGGCAGAGCGGTCTCCGCTATCGGGTCCAGGGCGGACCAGGCCGCGGCGCGCCGGGCGGGACGTTCCCGCACGACGACCGTGCCCGCCGCCAGGTCGCCCAGGCGCCGGCGGGACCGATCCCCCAGGGCGACCAGGCCACCGACCAGGTAGGTGAGGGGCAGAACGTCCACCCCCCGGAGCAGATTTCGAACCGCCACCTCCGGCAGCCGGGGGGGCACCCCATCCTGACCGATCACCCGCAGGCTGAGCAGCGCCTTCCCCGGCGTCCGCCCCTCGAGCCACCATTCGAAGCCCACGCCGTACCCCCACTGGGCGACGAAGAGGAGCACCAACCAGGCCGCGGGGCCGACCCCTGCGACCGCCGCCCCGGAGGACAGGGCCAGGACCCCGACGACCAGGACGAGGCCCCAGACGACCACCTGGTCGACGAAGAGCGCGAGGGCCCGGCTGGGAAGACCGGCGAGCTCGAACTCGAAGCAGACGTTCTCCGGGGTGCGGACTCGAAAGACCTCGCGCACGGGAGGCTAGACATAGCAAAGCCCGTCGGCAGGGGTCGAGAAAGCCGAGCCCGCGCGCCCCTTGTGTCGGCGCCGGCCGCCGGGCAGCGTCCTCGCCATGGACGGTGGCTTCGACCTCGGCCGCTTCCAGCGGGAACGGGGCCCCGCCTGGGCCCGGCTCGCGGCCATGCTGGCGGACCTCGAGCGACCCGGCGGGCTCCGGCGTCTGGGCCGGCAGGGGGCGCGACGCTTCGGGCGGCTCTACCGCGCCACCGCTGGGGATCTGGTCAAGGCCCGGACCGAGCGGGCGGATGCCGCGCTCCTCGACCACCTGAACGACCTGGTGGCCCGCGCCTACGTCTTCGTCCACGAGCCCCCGAGCTCGCCCCTCGCCCGGCTGCGGTCGTTTCTGCTGAGGGGTTTTCCCAGGCTGGTTCGGAGGGAGCTCGGCGCCGTTCTGCTGTCCGCGGGACTGCTCGTCGGCGGAGCCGCCCTCGGGGCGGTCGCCATGCTGGCGGACCCCGACGGCGCTCGGGTCGCCCTCATCCCCGACGGCCACCGGGAACGGACCCCCGACGAGCGGGTCGCCGGAGAGGCGGCGACGGGGCACCGCCCGGAACAGGCGACCGTGTTCTCCTCCTGGCTGTTCACCCACAACATCCGGGTGAGCTTTCTGGTGTTCGCCCTGGGGATGACCGCCGGCGTCGGCACCGTGCTGGTGCTGCTGGCCAACGGCCTGCCCTTGGGCGCCCTGGCCGTCCAGTACCACCAGGCGGGGCAGGGCCTGTTCTTCTGGGCCTGGATCCTGCCCCACGGCATTCCCGAGCTCAGCGCCATCGCCCTCGCCGGGGCGGCGGGACTCGTCCTCGGGCGCGCGCTGTGGATGCCCGGGCGCCGGCGTCGGGGCCAGGCCCTCCGGGAGGATGCGCCCCGGGCCGTCCAGCTCGTCCTCGGCGCCATGCCCATTCTGGTGGTCGCCGGCCTCGTCGAGGGGACGGTGAGCCAGCTCCACCCGCCGACCCTCGCCTTCGGGACGAAGCTCGCCGTCGCCGCCCTCTTGGGGACCGCCCTCGCCAGCTACCTCGGGCTGGGCGGCCGGCGCCGTTCAGGCACGCCTCCGTCGCCTCAGAGGGTCGGTCAAAATAACCGACCGAGCCGCGGAGCCGAGGCGGCGTCGGCTGCAAGGCGCGGCGACGAGGAATATCTGAAGGATATTTCGAGGAGCCGGAACGCCGCAGACGGCGTCGGATCGGCTTCGCGGCGACCGG
>DAPKRP010000520.1:0-4865 GCA_031800515.1 Polyangiaceae bacterium LLY-WYZ-14_1
GGGGCCCGAGGACGAGGCGGGCGGCCACGGCGACGTCTTCGTCGGCCACCAGGGCGCGCCCGGCCAGGGCGGCATGGGCCCGGGCGGCGGTGGCGGCCAGGATCGGCGCCCGAACCGAGTCGACGCCGAGGGCGGCCGCCGCCTGGCACAAGGCGTGGACCGCCGCCTCGTCGATCCGAACCCGAGGGAAAAGCCCCCGGGCCCGGGAGGCCTCGTCCCCGTCCGGGAGCTCGAAGGGCCAGGAGCGAGAGCCCAGGGCCCGCAGGTCGACGGAGAAGGCGAGCCGGTCCTCGAGGGAGGGGGCGACCTGCTCGTCGTCCGCCACCCCCTCGTCGAGGGCGACGAGGCCGAAGCGGCTGGGCCGTCGATCCCCGACGCCCTCCCGCTCGACGAGCACCTCTCCCCGGTCGAGGGCGGAGGCGAGGTGGGACGCCACGCCACCGTCGAGCCGCTCGGCCATCGGGACGACCAGGAGCCCGCCGTCGGCGCGGGCGAGGAGCCCCCGCTCGGTCACCACCTTGCCGGCGCGAAGGGTATCGGCGAGGGACAGCCCCCCGAGCAACCGGTCGTCGGTGACGTGGGCGGGCAGCCGTTGGATGGCGCCACCGGAGGGCACCAGCTCCGGCAGCCAGGCCTCGACCTGGTCCCGCTGGGGGGTCGGACTCGACCGGACCACCACCCCGCCGAGGGACCAGGGGGCGACGGCGAGCAGCTCGAAGGCCAGGGCGACGTCCGCCCAGCCCGGATGGGTGGTGGGCTCGAAGGGGACGTCCCGGATCATCATCACCCGTCGAAGACCTCGGCGATGCCCTTATCGACCCGGGCGGAGGAACCGACGTCGTCCAGGGGGGCCCGCCGAAGGCGATGTCGAAGGGCGATGGGGGCCACCCGTCGGACGTGGTCTTCCGTGACCTCCGGGGCGGCCTCGAGGCTGGCGAGGGCCCGGGCCGCCCGGATGAGCGTGAGCTCTCCCCGGAGCCCATCCGTGCCGAGCACCTGGCAGAGGGCGCTCGCCTTCTCGACGACGGGATCGGCGATCTCGAGCTCTGGGAGGCGGTTCTTCGCGTCCCGAAGCCGCTTCGTGAGCGCCGCCTGCTCGGTCGCCCAGGTCTCGGCGAAAGCGGCGGGATCCTGCTCGAAGGCCATCCGGCGCTTCACGACGTTCACCCGCGTCGGCACGTCCTTCGGGGTGGTGACCTCCAGGGAGAGACCGAAGCGGTCGAGGAGCTGGGGACGGAGCTCGCCTTCTTCGGGGTTGCCGCTGCCAATGAGGACGAAGCGCGCCGGATGGCGGACGCTGAGGCCCTCCCGCTCCACGACGTTCTCGCCGGAGGCGGCGACGTCGAGGAGCAGGTCCACCAGGTGGTCCGGCAGCAGGTTGACCTCGTCGATGTAGAGGAAACCGCGGTGGGCTCGGGCGAGGAGACCCGGGGAGAAGCTGCGCTCCCCCCGGGTCAGGGCCGCCTCGAGGTCCAGGGCGCCGACCACCCGGTCCTCCGTCGCCCCGAGGGGCAGGTCGACGACGGGAACCGGCGCCTCGACCGCCACCCGCTCCCGTTCCCCGCTGGCGAACGCGCAGCCGGGCACGCAGCGGCTCGAGTCCGCCGCCGGGTCGCACTGGTAGGGGCAGCCCGACACCACCTTCATCGGCGGCAGCAGGGCGGCCAGGGCCCGGATAGCGGTCGATTTGCCGGTGCCCCGATCGCCGAAGACGAGGACGCCTCCGACGTTCGGGTCGACGGTGACGATCTGGAGGGCGAGCTTTAGCTCGTCCTGTCCGACGAGCGCCGTGAATGGGAAAACAGCCAAAACTCCGTCTCTCGGGTAGCCGATGCGATGGACCGGGCGAAGGCCGACGGGAGACCGGGCATGCCGACCCGATGACCGTTCGCCGGGGCCTCCCCGGAGAGCCCGATCCGAGCGGCCGCCGCGGGGGACGGGGCCGCCCCGGAGGCGGGCGCCTCGGGGTGGGTCAAGGCGGGTAGCACGAGGCGACGGGGCCCGGAACCGTCGTCCCCATCCCGGTCGTCGTCCTCGTCCTCCGCGTCGTCGCCCCCGGCGGCGTCGGTCATCTGGTCGTGCGCCACCGGACACCCGGCTGCCGGGCGGGCTCCCCGGAAGATCTTCCGCTGGGCCCGGAGCAGAGCATAGGTTCCGAGCCCGAGGCCGCCGAAGAAGATCACGGCGGTGGTGGGCTCGAGGAGCAGCCAGGGCTCGTTCAGCACCCCCCACTTGGCGAAGATCTCGATGGGGGTCCAGACGACGATCATCGCGGCGATCGCGTAGCGCACGGCGGGACCCCAGCCGTTCTGGTGGTGGAGGCGCCAGACGCAGTAGATGGAGCCGGCGACGGACCCGAAGAGGATGCCCTTGGTCACCAGGGAGTAGACCCCGAAGAGGTGCTCGTCGTAGGCCCAGAGGAGGAGCAGGTAGAAGGCCCAGACCGTCGTCGAATACTGGAAGGCGCTCCGGGGCCCGTAGTTGGTGATCCGGCCGGTGGCGATCGGTCCCCGCATGCTGGGCACGTTCCGGCGCCACCAGAGGAAGACCGGACAGCGGGAAGACTCGAGGAACAGCAGGTAGGCCATCACCAAGGCCAGGGCGCCCCAGGTGTGCTTCAGAAGGACGTACTCGCCGAAGATCGCGACGAGCTCTCCGTCCTGGACCCCGACGGCCTTCCCGACCCCCAGGGTCCGGGCCGCGATGGTCAGGCCGTACTCGATGCCGCCGGTCCAGACCAGGTTGCCGCCGAAGATCCCGAGGATCGATTGGACCGTGTCGCTGCGGAAGGCCGCCGTCGCCCAGATCAGCAGGAAGCCGACCACGCAGAGACCGACGGCGGTCCAGCCGATGAAGGGGGTGACGGGAAGGGTGCGGAAGACGACCTCTTCCCCGGCCTCGGCCCGGGCGAGGGCCTCGGTCAGGACCCGGCGGTCCGAGGCGCTGTCCGCCTTGGAGAGGGCGGCCTGGATCTCTTCCGGCACCGGGGTGTCGAAGAACATCCGGGCGGCGACGCCCTCGTGCGGGTGGGGTCCGGCGACCTCCTGCTCGGCGGCGTTGATCACCACCATGAACAGGTGGGCCGCCGCCAGCATGAAGAGGATGAAGACGCTGGTCAGCGTCGTCCTCAGGAGGGCGGATCGTTTCAGCCGAGAGAAGACCCGTCGAGCCGCACCAGAGGCGGCTCCTCGGCCCAGCGGCCGGTCGACCACGTTCTTCCGCACCAGGGGAGTGTCTAGACCAGTCGTCATTTCCTACACGCGCTCCGCAGCGTAAGGGGTTGGGTTCAGGGGGTTTGGCGAGGACGCGGGCACGGAGACCCGCGTCTCGAAGGTCGTTCGGGCGGCCAGGGCCTGGGCGACGAAGAAGCCCGTCGCCTCGAGGCCGAACACGAAGGCGTAGGCCGCCCCATTCGCCCCGACGACGAGCTCGGCGAGGTCGACGAGGACGGTGCCGAGGAAGCCGCCGGCGCCGAAGGCGATGGCCTGGGCGGCGCCCCAGAGGCCCATGCGGGTGCCCTCCCGGCCGGTCCGGCCCTGGCCCGCCAGCGCCATCATCCCGGCGATGGCGGCGATGGAAAACGCGCCGTTGGCGATGCCCAGCACGAAGACGTTCGCCTGGAGGGGCCAGGAGGGGTCGCCCTGCACCCCGGCGGCGACGAGCCCGCTCATGGCGAGGCCGGAGGCGAGGCAGCCTCCGACGACCCAGCCCTTCAGGGAGGCGAGGGGGGTGCCTTTGAAGACGCTGGTGACCAGGGCGACGAGCGCCATGCCCAGGAAGACGCCGCCGTGCTGCGCGCCGGCGAGGGCCGTCGACTCCCCCGGCGTCCACCCGAAGACGCTTCCGGCGAAGGGCTCCAGGATGAGGTCCTGGGCGCTGTAGGCGAGCATCGAGACGAAGACGAAGAGGGTGAAGCTGCGGGCATCCGGCTCGGACCAGACCTGGCGGAGGGCGGTCCAGAACGCCGCCCGGCGATCGGCGACCTCGAGCCCGGCGCGGCCGCGGGCGTCCCGGGCGGCCCCGGAGGCCGACGGCCGGGCAGCGGCGGCAGCAACCCCGGCGTCCCGCCCGCCGGACCGCCCCTCGAGGCGCCACATCGCGACCAGGCTCACCACCAGGGCCAGGCCGGCGACCCCCGCCGCCACCGCCAACAGCCTCTCGTAGGAGAAGGGATCGAGCAGGGCGCCGACGGTGGCCGCGGTCACCGCGAAGCCCCCGATCATCATCATCCAGACCAGGGTGGTGGCCGCGGCCCGTCGATGGGGGGCGACGCGCTTGGCCATCAGCACCAGCAGACTGGTCCCCGTGGCGCTCACCCCGGCGCCGATCAGCGCGTAGCAAAGCGTCGCCAGGGCGAGCCCGGCCATCAGGTGGGTGGTCATCACCGCCGTCGATGCGGCTGCCCCGACACCCCCGAGGGCGAGGGCGATCATGCCGCCGACGATCCAGGGCGTGCGCCGCTGCCCGAGGTCCGACCCGTAGCCCATCCGGGGCCGGAGGAGCTGCATGGCGTGGTGCACGGTCACCAGCGCCCCCGGGATCATCGCCAGGAGCGCCAGCTCGACCACCATCACCCGGTTCAGAGTCGAGGTGGTGAGCACGACCACCGCGCCGAGGGCGGTCTGGACCAGGCCCAGCCGGAAAATGCTGAACCAACCAAAATCCGAGTGATTTTTAGGATCCATCGACGTCGTCCAGGGCGCCTCGGGCACAGCCGTGCTGACAGGCACCGTTGTTGATTACTATGGTTGACACTCCAGGGTGTCAAGCAGAAGTGACACTCTCCCCCGCGGAAGGGATGTGACCGGTCGGTCGGCGCTCCCGGACCTAACCCCCCGAGGACCCCCGATGGCTGACCCCTCCCC
>DAPKRP010000521.1:0-1974 GCA_031800515.1 Polyangiaceae bacterium LLY-WYZ-14_1
GGGCGGCAGCGGCGGGGGGGCGGCTCCGCGACCGCATCGTCGCCCAGGTCCGCTGGCTCGTGGCGCGGCCGTCCCGGAGCGCCGGGATGGTCCTCCTGGCGGTCGGCCTCACCACCGCGGCGGGGGCGGCGCTGCTCCCGCCGATCGAGTACCTGCCGACGGGAAATCGCAACCTGATCTTCGGGATCCTGGTTCCGCCGCCGGGCTACAGCCCCGACTCGCTCGAGCGGATCGGCGCCCGGGTGCAGGCGGAGATGGCGGCCCACACCGGGCAGGTCCGGGACGGGGTGCCCGCCATCCGGCGCAGCTTCTTCGTCGGCAGCCCGGAGCGCCTCTTCGCCGGCGCGGTGGCGGAGGATCCGGACCGGATCTCCGAGCTCGTGCCGTACGTACGGCGCATTCAATCGGCGATCCCCGGGGTGATCTCCTTCACCACTCAGGCCTCCTTGTTCGGCCGGGCGGTGAGTGGGGGACGGGGGGTCGAGCTCGACATCCTCGGCGCGGATCTGACCACCCTGACGGAGGTGGGGGGCCTGCTCTTCGGCAAGCTCCGGGAGCGGATCCCCGGGGCCCAGATCCGACCGGTGCCCACCCTCGATCCCGGCGCGCCGGAGCTCCGGGCCTTTCCCCGGCGGGACGAGGTGGCCGCCCTGCGCTTTCCCGGGGCGACCCTGGGTCAGGCCGTCGACGCGGTCGTCGACGGCGCCTTCGTCGGGGAATGGGGGCGCCCCGGCGAGCCCGAGGTGGACGTGGTGCTCCGAGCCCGGCCCCGGGGCGCCGACCTACCCGCGTCCCCCGCCCTCATCGCCGCCGCCCCGGTGGCCACCCCATCCGGCGACGTGGTCCCCCTCGGCGCCCTGACCGAGCTCCGGGAAGAGCTCGGACCCACCATCATTCGCCGGATCGAACGCCGACGGGCGATCACCCTGGCGGTCTCCCCGCCCGAGGGCCTGCCCCTCGAAGAGGCCCTATCCCGGGTCGAAGCGCTGGTCGACGAGCAGCGCTCCGCGGGCACGATCCCGTCATCGGTGCAGGTCGAGTATGCGGGCACCGCGGGAGAGCTCGCTCGGGCGAAGACCGAGTTTCGGAACGTGCTGCTCTTCGCCCTGCTCATCTCCTTCCTGCTCTTGGCCGCTCTCTTCGAGAACGTGGTGGCGCCGGTGGTGATCCTGGTGACGGTGCCCCTCGCCGCCGCCGGCGGGGTGGCGGGGCTCCGGTTGGTCGACGCGACCCTCGGGCCCCAGCCTCTGGATCTGCTGACCGGGCTGGGTTTCCTCATTCTCCTCGGGGTGGTGGTCAACAACGCCATCCTGGTGGTCGACGGAGCCCTCGCCCGGCTGCGGGAAGGCACGGACCTGGAGGAAGCGATCGCCGGTGCCGTCGCTTCCCGGGTGCGGCCCATCTTCATGACCACCGCCACCAGCCTGGCGGGGCTCGCCCCGATGGTGGTCTTTCCCGGGAGCGGCTCGGAGCTCTACCGGGGGGTCGGGGCCATCGTCCTCGGGGGCCTGGCCCTATCGACGGGGCTGACGTTGTACGTCGTCCCGAGCCTGTTCCGATTGATCTGGCGGGTCTCGGCGACGGTCGAGTCGTGAGCCCCCTCGAGCTCGCCGAGCTGGTCGACGCACACGCTTGGAACGACCGGATCTTCCTCGTCGCCGGGGGTCGGGAGGCCGTCGTCGTCGCCGCCGAGCTCGACGAGGACGACAAGGCGGCTCGGCTAGCCGCCTTGCCGGAGGGGGCCATCGAGGTGCCCCGGCCCGACGGGGGCACGGAATGGCTCTGGCAGTCGGACTACGTCCGGCTCCGGGTCGCCGACCCAGACGACCGAAAGCGCCTCGGCAAGGCGCTTCGGGGGCCGGGGTCCCTCCTGCGCTTCCGCCGCGCCCTCGGGACCCGGCCTTCCCTTCGGCGCGCCTACGGCGACTTCCGCCGCGCCGCCCTGGCGGACTGGCTCGCCACCCGGCTCCCGCC
>DAPKRP010000522.1:0-2297 GCA_031800515.1 Polyangiaceae bacterium LLY-WYZ-14_1
GCCGCCGGACGACGGCGTCGTCGACGAGCCCCCGGCAGCGCCGGTCCGCTGCGCCCGAGCCGCTTCGTCGAGGGCCGCCCGGGCGTCCCCGAGCTCCCGCTCGAGCTTCCGGACGGTGCGCTTCAGGTCCCGCAGCTCGCCCCTGGTCGCCAGATTCAGGGACTTCGCCACCCGGGCCACCCGGCGGTCGACTTCCGACTGCACCTTTCCCCGGAGCTGGAAGGCCTGCATGGCGACCTTCAGCACCCGCTCGTCCTGCATGAGCTTCCCGACCCGGGGGTCTTCCATCAGCTTGCCGGCCTTGGCCATCAGCAGGTCACGCAGCGCCATCCGCTCCCATCCTTGACACCCCCTAGGGGCCCGTCGTAAGTCGGCGACGACTGAATCGCCATTCAGCAGCATAGGAGACCGGAATGCCGGACGCCAAGACCGACTTCACCCAGAACATCCCCCAGCGCCTCGCCAACAACGAGGACAAGGCCAAGGCGGTCAACGCCGTCTTCCTCTTCAAGATCACCGGGGACGAAGGCGGCACCTGGACGGTCAACTGCAAGGACGAAGTGGGCGTCAAGGAGGGCGACCAGGGCAACGCCGACTGCACCATCGAGACCTCGGCGGCGGACTGGAAGACCATCAGCGACAACCCCTCCAGCGGCATGCAGCTCTACTTCCAGGGCAAGCTCAAGGTCTCCGGCAACGCGATGCTCGCGACCAAGCTCCAGGACATCCTGAAGGACTAGGGGTACGCGCAGCCGGTGGATCCACCGCCTGCCGGCGTTGGGCACGCGGGGTAAGTTCGGTCCATTCCCGAAGGTTCCGTGCCGCTGCGCCCTCATAGCCGTTCCCAGTTTGGCCTGCGCGCTCTCGCGGTCGCTCTCACGTTGGGTTGCGGGGGCAGCCCGCGGGCCGAGCTGGTCCCGGAACCCGCCACCGGCAGCGTCGCGCCGGGCGACGATGCCTCCGAGCCCGCGTTCGCCGTGGCCGTCACGATCGACGACCTGCCGTTCGCCGGTCCGCCCCGTCCCGGCGACACGGTGGACCGCGCCACCGCCCGGCTCCTCGGTCATGCATCCGCTGCGGCCGCCCCGGTCACCGGGTTCGTCAACTGTGACCGGCTCGATGGGCACGCGTCCGTGGTCCGAGAGTGGCTTTCGGCCGGGGCGACCCTCGGCAACCACACGGCGGGGCACATGTCCCTCGACGCCGAAGAGCCGGGGGGCTGGCGTGCCCACGTAGGTTCGTGCCGCCGTCGCCTCGAGGTGCTCGTGGGGCGACCTCCGCGCTGGTTCCGCTACCCATACCTTCAACGGGGGGCGACCCCGTCCCGGCGCGCGGAGGGTGCACGGGTTCTTCTAGAGCTTGGCCACGAGGTGGCGCCGGTGACCATCGACACCTCGGACTGGGCCTTGGCGACGGCCTACGTCGCCGCGCTCCGCGCCGGGGACACGCGGCGAGCCCAGCAGGTCGTGGAGGCGTTCCTCGACCACGTCCGCGCGGCAACCCGGCGCTACCGCACCATCGCGCGGCGACGGGTCGGGCGAGAGGTGGCCCAGGTGCTCCTGCTCCACGCCAACGCGCTCGTCGCGGATCACCTCGGCGAGCTCCTCGCTGCGCTGCGGGAGCAAGGCGCGCGCTTCGTCACCTTGGACGAGGCGATGGAGGATCCGGTCTACGCGATGCCCGACACCTACGTGGGCCCCGTCGGTCTCTCGTGGTTGCTCCGCATCGGTCCGGAGCCGGAGCGGGCATGGCGCTGGGATCATGCCCAGCTGGAGGGCATCGAGGCCCGGTTCACGGAGAAGGTGGCTCCCCGGGACGCCCACGTCGGGACCGACCTTCGTTGGCGGACGTTGACCGACGGCGCGTGGGTCGTCACCCACGAGGGGATCTTCGACGCCCACTCCCTCGTCGTCGAGGTGGCGGACGGCACCCTCGTCCTTGCTGATACGCCGCCCACGGGGGCCGCCACCACCGAGCTGCTCGATTGGCTGCGGGCACGCTTCGGCCGGCGCCCGCTGGTCGCCATCGACGGGCACTTCCATCTGGACGCCACGGGGGGCAACGCAGCCATCCGCGCCGTCGGCGGTCGTGTGGTCGCCTCGGACCTGACGGCTCGGCTTCTCGCAGCGCACGGCGCGTCAGGCCGGGAGGCCCTGGCTGCCATGGCCCGGGACGCCGGGAACGATGCGCTGGCCGCGCGGTTCGCCGAGACGGCGATCGGCGCTCCGACCGAGACGTTCCCTTTGGTCGAGGGCCGGACGTTCTCGTTCGGCGGGGAGCGCGTGAAGGTCGTCCAC
>DAPKRP010000523.1:0-1580 GCA_031800515.1 Polyangiaceae bacterium LLY-WYZ-14_1
GGCCCGCCAGATGGACGCCGCCTTCTGGGTCCAGGCCTATGGCGACCGGCAGGCTCTCCTCGACGACGTGGACGATCCCGGGGCACGTCGCTTCGTCGAGATCAACTACGGCCCCTGGGACCGGCTCGCGGGGAACGAGCCCTTTCTTCCGGGGGTCGGCCCGAAGCCCCCGGGGGCCAACTTCTACCCGCCGGACCTCACCCGGGAAGAGCTCGAGGCGGCGGCCCGAGACGCCGACGACGCCGGGGCCGCGCTCGCCAGCCTGTACACGATGGTGCGCCGGGGGGACGACGGCGCCCTTCGTACCATCCCGTACCACCGCTTCTTCCGAACCTACGTCGCCGCTGCCGCCGCCGAGCTCCGGGCGGCGGCGGAGCTCGTCCCGAACGAGGCCTTCGCCCGATACCTCCGGCTTCGGGCGGACGCCCTCGAAACCGACGACTACCGGGCGAGCGACCTGGCCTGGCTGGACGTCCGGGACAACGACCTCGACGTCGTCATCGGTCCCATCGAGACCTACGAGGACCAGCTCGTCGGGGCGAAGGCGGCCTTCGAAGGATACGTGCTGCGGAAGGACCGGAGCTGGAGCGAGCGCCTCTCTCGGTACGCCGCCCTGCTGCCGTCCCTCCAGCGCGGGCTACCGGTGCCCCCCGCCTACAAGCGGGAGACGCCCGGCACGGATTCCGACCTGAACGCCTACGACGTGCTCTTCTACGCCGGGGACTGCAACGCCGGAAGCAAGACCATCGCGATCAATCTTCCGAACGACGAAGAGGTGCAGCTCGCCAAGGGGACCCGTCGCCTCCAGCTCAAGAACGCGATGCGGGCCAAGTTCGATCGCATCCTGGTTCCCATCGCCGCCGCCCTCATCGCCGAAGACCAGCGGGAGCACGTCGACTTCGACGCCTTCTTCGCCAACACGATGTTCCACGAGGTCGCCCATGGTCTCGGGGTGAAGAACGTCATCCGGGGTCGAGGCGCGGGCACCGTCCGGGCCGCCCTCGCCGAGCACGCGTCGACCCTCGAAGAGGGCAAGGCGGACGTTCTCGGTCTGTTCATGGTGACGAAGCTTCTCGAAGGAGGGGAGGACACCGGGGCCGCCCTGATGGACCATTACGTGACCTTCGTCGCGAGCATCTTCCGGTCGATTCGCTTCGGCGCGTCGAGCGCCCATGGCCGGGCGAACCTGATCCGGTTCAACTATTTCCTCGACCGGGGGGCCTTCCAGCGGGACGCCGAGACCGGCACCTATCGCATCGACCCGGAGAAGATGGGCCAGGCCGTCGACGCCCTGTCGGAGAAGATCCTGCGGCTTCAGGGAGACGGGGACTACGAGGGGGCGGGTGCCTTCATCGGTGAGCAGGCCATCGCGGGAGACACCCTGACGGCGGACCTCGCCCGGCTGGCCGACCTGGGTATCCCCGTCGACATCGTCTTCGAACAGGGCCCGGGCGTCCTCGCTCTGCCCGAGGTGCCCGCTGCCCCGGTCTCGGACGCCGAGCCCGCCCCCGGTACCGGGGAGCCGGGTTGAGCCCCAGGGGGGCGTCATGGCGCGTTGGATCGGCATCCTCTGGGTGGGC
>DAPKRP010000524.1:0-6679 GCA_031800515.1 Polyangiaceae bacterium LLY-WYZ-14_1
GCGATCGTCGAGCACGAGGCGGGCGAGCTCCTTCCGCCGGAGTGGCGACCCCGCTCCCCGGACAAGGCGCCTCCCCGGGCGGTGGTGGATCGGGGTCGGCGGCTGCCGGGGGACGTCGTCGACCGGCCCCTGACCCTGCCCGCCGGGACCTTCGTCTTCTCGCTGGAAACCACCAGCGTGTTCATCGACGCCGAGCCCCTCACCGCCTTCGCCCCGGGCTTTGCCCTCGGGGTGACCCGGGACCTCGAGCTCGGGGTCTCGGCCCCGACCCGTTTCGACGAGGGAGAGGACCGCTGGACGGCCCTCGACCCCACCTTCCGGGCCGCCTACACGATGCTCGACCGGGAACGGGTCGAGGTCGCCGCCCGGGCGAGGACGGTGGTCCCCGCCTCGAGCGAGACGGCACCCCTGTTGGAGCTCGGCGTCCCGGTCCTCTGGCACGCCCACCGAGCGCTTCGCGTCGATAGCGGGGTGGCCGTGGAGCTCTCCTTTCCGGAGGACGAGGACATCGCCTCCACCCTGCGGCTACCCCTCGGGCTGACCGTGCAGGCGGCCCGCTGGCTCTACGTTGGCGCCCTCGGCACCGCCGAGATCGGGCTCTCCGGAGGTCGGGACGCGGCGGACGTCGACGCCGAACTCTTCGTCGGACTGACCGTCCAAGCCCGGGGACAGGCCTACTTCGACCTGGTGGGCCGCTTCTTCCTGGATGGTCTCGGCGGCGGCGCCTCGGGCAACGTCTCCGACGGCGGCGGCTTCGGAGCGGCCGTTCGCTTTTATCCTAGTGCCTTCTAAAGGCGACCCACGCGAGGGCCGCGCTGGCGAGGACGGCGTGGACGGCGCAGCCGAGCACCGTGGTGTCCATGGGGACGCCCTCGACGATGAGGGCGCCGAAGAGCGGCGGGCTCGCCGCCGTCGAGGCCACCATCGCGGCCATGACCGCCGCCCGGATGCTGCCGAGATGGCGCACCCCGTAGAGCTCGGGCCAGGCGGCGTTGACGACGGTGCCCGAAGCGCCGGCGGTGAGCCCGAACAGGGAGAGGTAGGCCGGCGCCGCCCAGGGCGCGTCGACCAGACCGGCGATCACGCTGCCCAGGCCGAGGGGTAGGAGCACGGCGGGAAGGAGCCGCCGGGCGCCGAGTCGGTCCGCGAGGGGACCACTTCCCAGGGATGAGAGGGGCGTGGCGAGGGCGTAGGCGACGAAGCTCTCCGCCAGGAGGGTGGGGCTCCATCCGTGCGCCTCCGCGAGACGGGCCTGATGGAAGAAGACCCCGGTGATGATGAAGGGGGGCGCCAGGACGCCGAAGAGCATCGCGGGGAAGCGAGGATCCCGAAGCGCCTCCCCGAGGGTGCGGTCCGGCGCGTCCCCCACCGCGGCTCGCGGGGCTGCCGGGGCCGCGGAGGTCGATGCCGTCGGATCCGCGGCGGGTCGCGCCGGCGGACGCCGGGCCAGGCCGAGGAGGGCGAGGCTCGCCGGCACCACGGCCAGGACGAGGACCCCGGCGATCGCCCACCAGGCGCCTCGCCAGCCCAGGGCGTCGACCAAGGGCAGCCGCAGCCGCGGCAGGAGCGCCTCGCCCGCCGGAAACCCGAGCCCGGTCAGGGCGAGCGCGAGGCCCCGGCGCCGCCGCACCTGCCGGGCGACGACGGTGATCGCCGTGTGGGTCGAGAGACCCTGACCGAAGAGGCGCAGCCCATAGAGCGCCAACGCGAGGCCGAGGGGCGTCGACGCGGAGGCGAGGAGCGCGGCGGCGCCGGCCAGCCCGAAGACGATCCCCATCGCCCAGGGAAGCAGGGGAACCCGGTCTACCAGGCGCCCGGCGAAGAGCAGCGTCGCCCCGCTCGCCACCGTGGCCGCCGCATACGTCTCGCCCAGGGCGCGGTCCGAGAGGTCGAAGGCGGCCCGCAGCTCCGGGGCGAAGAACCCCAGGAAAAACGTCTGCCCCACGCTCGACGCGAAGACGAAGAGGGCCCCGAAGGCGACCAGCGGGGCATGGGCCCGAAGGTCGTCCGCCGCCTCCTCGGGAGGCGCCGTCCTCGTCGTCGTCCTGGCCGCCGTCGTCGAGGACACGACGGGCGGGCGCTCGGCTCCTCCCATGGGCGGCGCGCTCTACCGCGTGGGGGACCGGCGCACCAGCACCGGGGAGCCCGCGTCCCCCCGGTAAGCCCGCGCCGGAGGCTGCGCGCCCGCGGTGGGCACGGGAGAATCTGTCGGAAGCATGAAATCAAGTCCGGGTCATGAGCATTTTGTGATGTCCGCCTGGGACCTTGCCGGTTAGGCGGCCCGACGCCACCTCGACCCAGCTACATGCAGGAGTTTCACTGGGACTACTATCAGCGTTTTTGCCGCCGCTTTACCGCTACAGTGCAGATACCATCCCGGAAGAAAATCCGCTGCGGCCCGGCCGACCTCGTACCCGGCGACCGTGGCGACGTCGGAAGGGTGGAGTCAACGGCCCGGGCCCCGTCATGGTCGAGCTCGAGGTCAGGTAGCCTTTCCCCGTGGGACGAGCGGGAGCGCGGATGGACGGGTCGGACGTCGGGGTGTGGTGTGGCGTGGTGGCCTGGTTCCTCCTGCCCCTGAGTCCGTGGAGCGCGCTGGCCCTCTTCGGCGGACTCGTCGGGTTCGGCATCGCGGTCCGTACCGGGCGCGTCCTGCAGCTCGCGCTGGTCGGTCTCGTCGTCGCAGGTTCGTCGCTCGTCGGCCCGCCGATGCCGTGGGTCGTGTGGCTGCTTCCGGCCCTCGGGCTCGCGGCGGCGATAGGGCGCGTCGTGACCTGGGCCGACAACGACTACTGGCGGCGCGGGGTGCTCCGCTCATCGGACCTGGGGCTGGCGTTGCTGTTCACCGCGGTCGCGGGAGCCGCGCTGGTGGGGTGGTTCTCGCTCACCTCGCCCGACCTCGGGGACCTCCTGGCGATGATCCCGAGCGCTCCTCTTCCCGCGCTCGTCGGCGTCGCGGTCTTGTTCGCCGCCGCCAATGCGCTCGCGGAGGAGGTGCTCTACCGCGGAATCCTCTTCGACGCTTTGATCCACCGAGGCCGCCTGGGCGTCACCGCTGCCGTGATCGTGCAGGCCGTGGTCTTCGGCATGGACCACCTCCACGGCTTCCCACGCGGGGCCGTCGGGGTGGGCCTGGCCACGGTCTACGGCTCGATGATGGGGGTCGTCCGGGCGAGATGCGGGGGCCTCCTTGCCCCGTGGCTCAGCCACGTCCTGGTCGACCTCGTGGTGTTCGCCGTCGTCGCCTTTCTCGTTTGATGGCAAGGCGCCCCGGCGCGCCTTTCGAGCGTCGGGCGTGGTCCTCACTGTTGCTTCTACTCGTATACGGATTGTTGTCGGGATGCGCGGACAGCCGATTAGGGGCTGGGCAAGATGCAGGGCCTGTCGACAGCGGGTCACCTCTCGCCGATGGTGGCGAGGCGGCGTCTGAGGATTCTGGCATAGATGGCGGATGTGACGCCGCGCCTAGCTCAGATTTTGGGTCTGAGGACCCGCCTGTCCCCGACGATTGGTCATGTCGGCACGGCCTGAATTCGGTGCGGGTATCTGCATGGTTTTTCTATGAGAGTCTCATTGGGAGCTCGAGGGAAGTACCGAATCTGGTCGAAGCTCACCGCGTAGGAGTAGCCGAACGAGAACCCGGGCGCGCCGCCCTCTCTCGCCATACCCAGCGCCCGCACGAGCCGCCGATGGTGCTCGAGGTGCGACGTCTTTGCGTTTCCGGGCGATTCGCTCCGCCCCGCGCAGATGCCGCGCCACCCGCCGTCGTTCCTGGACGGCTCAAAACGTGACATTTGAATATCGGCTGCGAACCCTGGCGGCGGAACGGGGCACCTCCTTCAAGCAGGTGGTCAACGAGGCTGCGCCGCGGCCTCGCCGGCCAGGAGCTTTACTCGCGGTCCCCTCTGCACGCGGGGGAACGTGCACGTGCATCGACCTTCGACGACACCATCGCCCTACACCGGCATCTGTCCGGTTCGTGCGCTCTGCGCGCACAAAGAATCCCCAGTTCGTCTTCACGCCGAGCTGGTGCGCCTGCGGATCTCGCTGGCTTCAGCAAGGCGGCAGCTGCTGCCCGGGGTCACGGAGTGGGGGCCGTGACCTCGGCGACCGATGCCGCGATGCCCCGGTCGAGGGCGTGGCGCAGGAGGGTCTCGACGGCGGCGGACAAGGCGACGGGTTGGAGGGCAGATCTCCCGAGGGACGTTTCGAATCGGCGCGTTTCGCCGACCTCCAAGTCGAGGGCGCCACCGGCATCCAGGCCGGGCTGGGCGACCGCGACCAGCGACGTGTGGCCCGACGCGGGCAGGTCTTCCCCGGAAGTGACGGTGACCTCCGCGTCCCCGACCCCGACCCGGAAGCTGCCGCCCGAGGCGCGCTGAAGGACCGGCGGGAGGAGGAAGGTGAGGGACATGGTCGGCGGCTCTCCGCCGCCAAAGGCGGCCTCGATCTCTTCCGTCGACATCCCGAGAGCACTCGCCGGGATCCCGGTCTGATCAAACGCCCCTGCGGTCCACGCCCGCTCGAGAACGGTGTTGAAGAGATCGAGGGCCGCCGTCGTGCCACCAGAGACCGCGACGGAGTCGTCGAGGTTCACCACCTGCCCCGGGTCTGACGCACCTCGCAACTCGGCAGACGCGTGGTAGGTGAGCGCCACCCCGCTGCCGTCGGTGACCGCCGCGAAGCTCGCCACGCGATTCCGAAGATCGAGAAGCTCGCCGGAGAGCAGCGGGATGGTCTGCTCGAAGCCGGCGGACCGGACCACGCCTTCCAGCTCCGTCGGCAACGTCCCCAGCGGCTCCTGGAGGGCCTCCTCGATTCGGGCCGTCAGGGAGGCGCGGACGAAGTTCACGACGAGGTCGACGAGGTCGTCGACGACGCCGGGCGGACCGTTCACGTCGAAGACGGTGACCGACGAGCTCTGCGTCACGACCGTGAACGTGTTCGCTTCGGGTCCCAAGTCCGCCCGAACGATGACGGATTCCTCAAAGCCCAACGTGACGGCGAGGTCGCCCGCGAAGCGAATGCCCCCCATGGCGCCATCCGCGGGGAGGGTGGCCTGGACGTTGACCTGTCTTGTGAGGCGCAGGTCGCCGGAGCCGCTCACGCCCACCGAGGACCGCTCGACGTTCGCGCTGCTCGGGCCAGCTCGCACGCGTGCTCGCAAAACGCAGATCTCCGAACCGAACGTGGGCGTGCAGCCGCTCCGTACCGTCGTGAGTTCGGTGCCCGGAGGGGGGAGAACGGACTCGGGAAGGGCTTCGGCGTAGACATCCGCGAGCCCGGAGAGCATCGCGGAGTCTGTCGGGAGGATGACGGTCCAGGCTTCCTGGACGGCCTCGAAGGGCTCTCGGAAGGGGCCCACCAGGACAGATCGGGCCGTGCGGACCTCGTCCTCGGGTCCGCCGCCGCGTCGACGTGCGACGTACTCGATCACGTGCAGGCCGGATGCGAGGTCGAGGGTCGTAGAGAACGAGCCATCCGCGCCGAGCGACTCGTCACGCCCGTCGACGACGAGCGACAGGTCCGAGCCGCCGCTGACGGCCCCTGAAGTCGGCACCGCCCCGTCGACGCTCGAGGACGCCTTCGCGGGCTCGTCCACCCGTACCAGAAGCCCCTCGGCGGCTGGTTTCTCGGTGTTGTCGATGGTGCCGTTCAGACGGCCGTGCCCGAACGGGACGGCCTCTCCGTCGACCGAGAACCGCAGCGTCAGGTCCGACGCTCTGCCTTCCTCGACCACGACGGCCTGGGGGTTCGGACCCAGAAACACCGTTGCGACCTCGGTCTCGCTGCCGTCGTCGGCGACCTCCAACATCCGCCAGCCGTCCCGAAGTAGGACGTCGTAATCGCCGACAGGCAAGTCGACGACCACCTCCTCATCTCCTCCGACATCGAAGGAAAATTCCCCCGACGAGCCCCACATGTCGAGGGACGCCTGGTCGAGGCGATAGCACCTGCCGTCGCTGGAGCGCGCCACCAGTGCGAGGCGGAGCGTACCGAGCTCACCTAGGGACTCACCGCCGTGAGGTTGGGGCGAACAGGCTCCGAGCAGCCCGACAAACATCGAAACGGCGGTGAGACTCCCGACTCGTTTCCATCGCGTGGCCATGTCTTCTGGTTCTCCCTCGCCGGAAGCCGGTCCGTCGACCTCGACGCACCCGCTCGCGAGACGCCTTCCGGGGGGATCCCTGACAGTGGTGGACCAGCGTCAACGCCATCCGCGCGGCTCCCACGGGTGTCCCCCGGGGCGCTGCACCCGGGGCAGGCCGTCATGGACGGGGAACCCTCCGCTCAGGGACTCTCCGCGGGGCCGGAGCCGAGGGCCGGGCAGGGCGAGCTGCCCGCTGGGGCGCTTGGGGAGCCGCCGTGCATCTCGCGCGCCTGCGTGTTCATGCCCCGGACGTCTTCACTGCTCCCTTCAGAGGGTCTTGCGCGCGCCGCTGCCCGGGTGTAACTCCGAGGTCGATGGCGATCTCGGCCCTCGCTCACGGCTGGCGCGCTTGGTGGTGGACCACCGGGCGTGCCCCCGTGTGCTCGTAGGCGCCTAGCGCAAGACGACCACCGAGCGGCCCGCCCTGACCACCGGCGGGCCGGGTCAGGTCGTGTGTCTGCACCCCCGGGTCTCCGCCGGTCCCCCCCGACCGACCGAGGAGACCCGACCGATGCAAGACCCCGCCCC
>DAPKRP010000525.1:0-3463 GCA_031800515.1 Polyangiaceae bacterium LLY-WYZ-14_1
CCAGAGCCCCCCGGACCCGCACCGCCCACGGCGCCCCCGGCGCCAAAAGCGCCTGCGACGCCGTCGTCCGCAACGTTGCCGCTGCCGCCGGCGCCGCCGTCGCCCCCGATGCGGTTGCCGGCCGGGTCCGCCCCATCCTGCCCGCTCTCACCGTTGCCGAAGGGGCCGCCGCCGCGGGCGCCGCCGTAGCCGCCATTCCCGCCGGGACCGCCGGAACCGCCGGACGCGCGTCCGGAGCCGCTCGCGTTGTCGCCGCCGTCCCCGCGGTCGCCCGTCGCGCCCTGAAGGCCCGGGGCGCCACGCCCGCCAGCGCCCGCGGTCAGCACGCTGTCGCGCAGGTGCACCCGGCGGACGTCGCGGACATGGGCGCCGTAGGACGAGCCCGGCGCCGCGCCGCCACCGCCGGTCACGTCCCCCGCGGTCAGCACGCAGTCCTCGATCGTCAGCGTCGCGGAGCCGCGCTCGGCCCAGACCGGCGCCACCGATCGGGTCGGGTCGTCCGTCGTCGCGGCGGTGATCGCGAGGCCGCTGACCCACGCGTCCAGGTCCACGTCCTCGAGCCGCAGCGCGATGGGCGCGCCGTCGATCCGCGTGGGCCGCGCCGGGGCGTCGCGGATCCACCCGTGCCCGTAGCCGCCGTACAGGCTGGTCCCCGTGGGCAGCACGACCGTCTCGTCCGTCGTGTCGTAGGCGCCGTCGCCGTCGAGGGTGCGCAGATAGACGTCCTCGTCGCTCTCCGACACCTCGCGGAGGGCCTTGGCGAGGGTCGCCCAGGGCGCCGTGCGGGTCCCGTTGCCGGTCTCGTCGTCGCCGACCTCGCCATCGACGAAGAACGCCGCGGCCGCGTCCTCGAGCACCTGAATCACGACCGTGTCCGGCATGCTCGGCCCGGCGCCATCGTCTACGCGCAGCTCGAAGACGATGGTGCTGACCCGTTCCGGCGCAGAGAACACCGGCGACTCGCCCGTGAGCACGCCGGCGCCCCGGGTGACGTCGGGCCCGGAGATCTGTGTCCATTCGTAGGTCAGCTCGTCGCCGTCGGGATCGAAGCTGTCCGACCCGTGCAGCGTCACGGCGAAGAGCCGCGTGACGTCCTGATCCGGGCCGGCGTCGGCGAGCGCATTCGACATCTGCGTTGGCCCGGCGTCGGGCTCGCCGCCGTCGCTCCCGCCGCCGCCGCAGCCCACGACGAGGAGCGCCGCCAGCCAGGGGCCGAGGTCTCCGGGGCGAGGCGCCCCGAGGGCAGGCACCCGGTGGTGAGCACCAGGGCCGCCGCGGCCGAGGCCGAGCCGAGCATTCACACTTGTGTCGAAACTATTCACCAAGACGGCAACGTACTGTGGCGTTGTCGCATCTGTCGATACCGACCCCGTTCGGGGAGCCCCGTGGCCCATCGACCCCTCGTATCCCTGACCAGAAGCGCGAACCGGGTTTGACGCTGGGCCCGGACTGAGCTCCGGGTCAGGGGTGTTAGACGAAGATCCGGGGAAAAAGGGGTCGAAGAGCTCGGTGGCGTAGGCTGCCGAGCAGGACGCCGAGCTGGTAGGCCAGCATCTCGAGCCACCAGAGAACCAGGGTCACCAGCGCCGGGATCCCGGGGCGGTCGCGGCGATGGATGACCAGGCCGGGGACGATGATGAGCGGCAGGACGGCGACGGCGAGGGGCGGCACGAGGAGCGCCGCCGCGACCAGGAAAGCCCCGTGGTAGCGGGTCAGGTGCGCCCCGAGGTGGTGAAGGGCCGACCCGTGGGAGCGCAGCACCCCGGCGAGGACGCGGGAAACGGGGGGCTTCGGCACCGCGAGGCGCTCAAAGCCGCGACGCTTCCCCCGCACCTCGAGCGCCAGGAGGACCGACACCGCGCCCAGCCCTGCCGCCCCGAGGCTCGGCGAGACCGCCGCCGCGACCCCGGCGGTCAACACCAGCAGAGGCACCGGTGGCAGCACGAGCCGCCGCGCGGACCAGAGGGGGTGCCGTCGGGCCAGCGCCCCCTCGGACGACGCGTAGGCCACCCGGCGCAGCAGCAGGGAGGTTAGCCGGGTGCGGTGCTCGTGGGCGACGGAGGCCTCCGGGGCGTAGCGAATCCGGGCCTCCGAAGCATCGGGGGCAGCGAGGAGGCGCCAGACGAGGTCCACGTCCTCCCCGAGCCGCATCGCCTCGTCGAAGCCGCCGACCCGCTGCAGCGCATCCCGGCGCACCAGCAGGTTGGTGGCGGGCAGGTAGCTCGGCAGGCGGCCGGGCCCGACGTCGCCTCCCCGGGGGCCCATGTCGAGGGGAGACCGCGCGGCCTCGTAGGCGGCGACCCAATCCCCCGCCGGCGTGGCCAGGGGGCCGACCCGGCCCGCCGCTGCGACGACCCCCGCCTCGGCGAGGTGCGGCGCCAGATGCCGGAGCCATGCCGCGTCGGGCACCGTATCGTCATCGAGGAAGGCCACCCATTCCCCAGCGGCCTGCGCAGCCCCCGCGTTGCGGGCCGCCGAGGGACCCCTCGGCCCCTGGCCCGGCGCTTCGGGCCGAGCTCCCATGGGGCGCGACCGCGGCGCGCCGACATCCGGGACCGACGCCCCCGCCCAGGAAACGAGACGGACCTCCGGAAACAAACTCGGGAGCCAGGACGCGAGGGGGGTTGGCGAGGCGTCGTCGACCACGATCACCTCGAGCCGGTCCCGGGGCCAGTCGAGACGGCGCACCGCCTCGAGCAGGCGGGTCAACCCCCGGCGGCGGCGTCCGTGGGACGGGACGACGATGGAGACGGACGGCGGGGGCTCCGCCGGGGGAGGCGGGACGCGTTCGACCAGGCGCCGGGCGACGCAAACCTCGAGAAATCGAGCCACCTCCCCGGAAGGACGCCCGACCAGCGAGGCAAGCTCTTCCGCCGGCGCCGCCACCCCGGGGCCCAACCGACCCAGCACCTCGAAGCCCAGGCGATTGAGGGCGACCGCCAGGGGAGGGGCCTCGCATCGGAGCACCCCGGCGACCCCCGGAGGCGCCTCACCGGGACGACGACCCTCGACCCACAACCCGGACGCAAGCCCATAACGCGGGGAGGTTCGTCCGGGCGACGGGCCCGGCGTCGGACGATGGCTCACGGGAGACTCGAGCGTAGCCGCTCTCCGACCATCTGATTCAAGAGGCCAGCTGCTCGGCGATGGCGGTGGCCCAGCGGTCGAGGTCGGCGACGCCTCGGGCGGGGAGGGCCTGGCGGGGATCGCCGATGACCCCGCCCGGAGCCACCTCGGCGACGGGGGCTCGTCGAAGTCGGGCCCAGATCGTCTCGGGAGCCGCGAGGGCCTCGGGCGCGGGAACCCGATCCCAGCGCACGAGCTCGGGGTGGATCGCGAGGAGGGCGGAGGTCTCCGCTTCCCCGGCGTGGAGACCAGCGGCCTCCGACGAGACGCCGCGGCGCCCGGGGATGAGCGGGGGAGGACGCGGCAGGGAGAGGGCGAGGTGGGGGACGACCTCGGG
>DAPKRP010000526.1:0-6869 GCA_031800515.1 Polyangiaceae bacterium LLY-WYZ-14_1
GACGGCGCCGACCCCGAAGCGGACCAAGACGCCCTCCCGGGGGGTGCTGGTCGAAGTCGAGACCGTGGAAGCCCGCAGCCACCGCGTGGTGGTGGAGGCCCAGGGAACGGTGATGGCCGCCCAGGCGGTGGACCTGGTACCGGAGGTGGCGGGCAAGGTGGTCTGGGTCAGCGACCGCCTGGTGCCCGGAGGCCGGGTCCGGGAAGGGGAGCCCCTGCTCCGGGTCGACAGCCGGGACTACCGCATCGCCGTCCGCCAGCGCTCCGCCGACGTCAGCGCCGCCGAGCTCGCCCTGGAGCAAGAGGAAAGCCGGAAGCGGGTGGCCGCCCGGGAATGGCAGCTCCTCGAAGACGACGTCTCGCAGGTCGACGAAGCGGGCCGCCTCCTGGCCCTCCGCCAGCCCTTCGTGGAAAACGCCGAGGTGGCCGTCGACGCCGCCGAGAGCGCCCTCCAGAAGGCGCGCCTCGACCTTTCCCGAACCACCCTCCGGGCGCCCTTCGATGCCCTGATCCAGTCCGAGACCGTCGAGCGGGGGCAGGTGGTCGGGCCGAACGCCCCGGTCGCCTCCCTGGTGGGGACGAACGTGTTCTGGGTGCAGGCGAGCGTCCCCGTCGACGCCCTTCCCTGGCTGCGCTTCGCCGACGACGGCACGGCGGGGGGCGACGGTAGTGGTCGCGGTGGCGGTGACGACGCCGACGACGCCCTCCAGGACGATTTCCGGGGCGGCTCCTTCGCCCGGGTGATCCAGGAGGCCGGCCGGGCCCGTCAGGAGCGAGAGGCGCGGGTCCTTCGCCTCCTCGGCGACCTCGACCCGGTCGGACGCATGGCGCGGGTGATCGTGGAGGTGCCGAACCCGATGGGCGGGCCGCCACCCCCGGCCTCGACCGGCGGCGCGGAGACCGGAGGCGACCCGGACGGCTCCGCGCCCACCCCCGGGCTCCCCCTGCTGGTCGGCAGCTACGTCACCGTCGAGATGGAGGGCCCCGCCGTCGACGACGTCATCGAGGTGCCCCGGGTGGCCCTCCGGGAAGGGCAGACCGTCTTCGTGATGACCGACGAGAACACCCTGGACATCCGAGACGTGCGCCTGCTCTGGCGGCGGGAGAGCTCCGTGTTGGTCGACGAGGGGCTGCGCTCCGGGGATCGGATCGTGGTCAGCCGGATCCCGAGCCCGGTGGAAGGCATGAAGCTCCGGGTCGCCGAGGCCCCCTCGGAAGACGGCCCCGCCGGCGACGACCCGGAGGCGACCGCACCCCGGGCGGAGGCCACCCGATGACCGTGGGCGGCGGCAGTCGCGGCGGCGGCCCCGACGACCCGGGGCCGGACCCCCGGGGAACCACCCGCGGCGATGAACCGTCCGAGTCGTCCGGGCGACCCTCCCAGCGGACCACCTGGAAGCAGCCCGAGGACGCCCACCTCGACAGCCTCCCTCCGCCACCCGCCATCCCGAGCACGGCGGACGACCACGACGATTCCGGGCCCCTGGCCTGGATGGCGAAGAACTCCGTCGCCGCGAACCTGCTGATGCTGGTGCTGGTGGTCGGGGGGCTCCTCGGCCTGCCGACGGTCAAGCAGGAGGTCTTCCCGGAGTTCGACCTGGACCTCGTGCTCATCCAGGTCGTCTACCCCGGCGCTAGCCCGGAAGAGGTCGAACAAGGCACCACCCTGGCCATCGAAGAAGCGGTGCGGGGTCTGGACGGGGTCAAGGAGGTCTCCTCGACCTCCCAGGAGGGCATCGGCACCACCACCGTCGAGCTCCTGGTGGAGACGGACCCGGACCGGGCGCTCTCCGACGTCAAAGCCGCCATCGACCGCATCACGTCCTTCCCGGACGACGTCGAGCGACCGGTGATCTCCCTGGCGACGAACCGCACCCAGGTGATCAACGTCGTCATCCACGGGGACAAATCCGAGCGCGAGCTCCGCATGCTGGCGGAGGAAGCCCGGGACGAGCTCCTCGCCGACCCGGCGATCACCCAGGTCGACCTGACCGCGGTGCGCGACTACGAGATCAGCGTCGAGGTCCCCCAGGCGAACCTCCGGCGCTACGGGCTGACCATCCCCCAGATCGCCAACGTCGTCCGGGCGTCCTCCGTCGAGGTCCCGGGGGGCGAGGTCAAGACCGACGCCGGCCAGGTGCTGGTGCGCACGACGGAGCGAAAGCTCCGGGGGGAAGAGCTCGAAGACGTCGTCGTTCTGAGCCGCCCGGACGGCACGGAGGTGAAGCTCCGGGACATCGCCACCGTCGTCGACGGCTTCGTCGACACGGACCAGGCCGCCTTCTACCAGGGGGAGCGGGCGGCGATGCTCAGCGTCTTCCGCATCGGCGACGAGACGCCGATCAGCGTATCGAACGCGGTCAAGTCATACGTAGAGAACAAGCGGGGCGACCTGCCGGCGGGGGTCGGGATCGCCACCCTGAACGATTCGTCGGAGATCTATCAGGACCGCATCGACCTGCTGCGACGGAACGCGATCCTGGGGCTCATCCTGGTGATGATCACCCTGGGGCTCTTTCTGGAGATCCGGCTCGCCGGCTGGGTGACCTTGGGCATCCCGGTGACCTTCATCGGGTCGATCCTGGTGTTCCCCCAGGCGGACGTGTCGATCAACATGATCTCTCTGTTCGCCTTCATCGTGAGCCTCGGGCTCGTGGTGGACGACGCGATCGTCGCCGGCGAATCGATCTTCCAGGAACGGGAACGGGGGGTGCCGCCCCTCCGGGCGGCCATCGATGGGGTTCGGAAGGTGGCCGCCCCCATCGTCTTCGCGGTCACCACCACCTGCATCGCCTTCGCCCCGCTCCTGCTGGTGCCCGGGGTCTCCGGAAAGTTCTTCCGGGTGATCCCGATCATCGTCATCAGCGTTCTGCTCCTGTCCTTGGTGGAATCCCTCTTCATCCTGCCGGCGCATCTCGCCCATACGGGTCCGCCGACGACGAAGGGCTTCCTCGGGCTCGTCAACCGGGGACAGCAGCGGGTGAGCGACGGCCTCCAGGCGGTGATCCGGGGGAGCTACGTGCCGACGGTGCGCTGGGCGGTCCGGAACCGACTCGTGACCCTGGCCATCGCCCTCGCCGCCCTCCTCGCCACCGTCGGTCTGGTCGCCGGTCGGCGCATCGGCTTCACCTTCATGCCGAAGATCGACAGCGACGTCATCGTCGCGACGGTACGCATGCCCGTGGGGACTCCCGTCGACGTGACCGGAGAAGCCGTCGAACAGATCACCAGCGCCCTCGAAGCCGAGTTCGCCGAGCGGGGGGACCCGGAGATGGCCCGCTACACCCGGGGCGTCTTCCACCAGGTCGGCGCCGCCGACAACGGAGGGCGGGGTAGCGGCCCCTTCGGCGGCTCGACCAGCAGCGGCAGCCACGTCGGCGAGGTCGCCGCCTACATGGTGCCCCTGGGCGACCGGCCCTTTTCCTCCGTGTCCTTCGCCGAGGCCTGGCGGGACCGGGTGGGCGCCATCGCCGGAGCGGAAACGGTGAAGTTCCGTGCGTCCGGGGGTCCCGCCTCCGGCGACCCGATCGCGATCCAGCTGAGCCACCCGGACAGCCAGACCCTGGAAGAGGCGGCGGAGACCCTGGCGACGTCCCTGGCCGACTACCAGGGGGTGACGGACATCGACGCCGGCTTCAGCACCGGCAAGGAACAGATCGACTTTCAGCTCACCGCCGCCGCTCGGGCCCTCGGCATCGACGAAAACGAGCTCGCCCGCCAGCTTCGGGGAGCCTTCTTCGGGATCGAAGCCTTGCGCCAGCAGCGGGGTCGGGACGAGGTGCGGGTCTACGTGCGACGGCCGGAGGCGGAACGGGATTCCCTCCAGCACCTCGAGGACTATTTGATCCGGACGGCGGACGGCGGCGAGATCCCCCTCGGCGAGGCGGCGGTCTTCGACCGGGGTCGCTCCTACACGGAGATCATGCGGGTCGACGGTCGCCGGGTGCTCGAGGTGACCGCCGACGTCGGCCGGGGCGTGAACGCGAACGAAGTCCTCGCCGACGTCGAGACGACGATCCTCGAAGATCTCGAGAGCGGCACCCCGGGGCTCCGGGCATCGTTGGTGGGCGATTCGGAGAACCAGCGGGAGAGCCTGGGCAGCCTGGGCCGGAACTTCCTTCTGGCGCTGGTCGGCATGTACGCGCTCCTCGCCATCGCCTTCCGAAGCTACTTCCAGCCCATCGCCGTCCTATCGGCGATCCCCTTCGGCTTCATCGGCGCCGTCCTCGGTCACCTGTTGATGGGCTTCGAGCTCAGCATCATCAGCATGATGGGGGTCGTCGCCTTGGCGGGGGTCGTGGTGAACGACTCCCTGATCCTGGTGGTCGCCTGCAACACCCTGCGGCGGGAGGGAGGCGACTTCCTCGAGGCGGTGGTCCGGGCGGGAGCGGTGCGCTTCCGGCCGATCCTGCTGACGTCCCTGACCACCTTTTTCGGGCTGGTCCCGATGATCACGGAGACGTCCCTCCAGGCCCGTTTCCTCATCCCCATGGCGATCAGTCTGGGTTTCGGCGTGCTCTTCGCCACCTTCGTCACCCTGCTCCTGGTCCCCGCCCTCTACGTGATCATCGAAGACTCGAAGAACGGCATCTCCCGCTTCGGCGGTTGGCTCCGGGGGGACGACGACGCCAGGGGGACGACGGCGTCCGTCGGGGAAGAACGGGACGAAGGCGTCCCGGCGGGGGCAACCGCCCGAACGCCCCTGTCCTCGTCGTTGCCCTGACGTCGTCCCTCGAGGCAAGGCGCGCTGGACCGCCGTCCGGGCGGTCGCCGGCCGCGTGGCGCGGAGCCGGGCCCGGCGGCAGGCTGGCGCCCCATGCGGTTTCTCGTCGACAGTTTCTTGAAAGGGCTGCTGGTCGTCCTGCCCCTGGCCTTCACCGTCTGGGTGCTCTGGTTCCTGGTGTCCTTCGTCGACGGGCTGCTGGGCATCGACGTGCCGGGGCTCGGCACCTTCCTGGTGCTGGCCCTGGTCACGGGCGTCGGGATGGTCGCCTCGAATCATCTCGGGCGACGGGTGCTCGCGCGCTTCGAAGGAGCGGTCATCAAGGTCCCGGTGGTCAAGCTGCTCTACGCGTCGGTCAAGGACCTGCTCCAGGCCTTCGTCGGCGAGCAGCGCCGCTTCGACAAGCCGGTGATGGTGCGCTTCGACGACGCGGCGACCCGCGTGTTGGGCTTCGTCACCTGCACCTACTTCGACGACCCGAAGCTTTCCGGACACGTCGCCGTCTACGTGCCTCAATCCTACAACATGGCGGGCAACCTCTTGGTGGTCCCCCGGGAACGGGTCGAACCCGTGGACGCCGACGGCGCCCAGTTCCTCGCCTTCATCATGTCCGGGGGCGTCGCCGAGATGAACGCCGCCCGAACCGTGACGGACGCCCGCGTTCCCCTCGCCCTGCGGCGATCCCTTCGGGCGGGACATCCTCCGGACTCACGTCCCGAATAGCCATCGAATAGCTCACTCGTCCGAGCCCGGATGAGCCTAAAGCGGTTCGAACGACGAAGAACGCACCGCCGGAGCCGCCCTTCTTCCCGCTCATCGGGCCGGCGCACGTAAAGCGTGCCTGCGGGGGAACGTTATCAACGACCCGTGGCGGCCCCGCGGACGCACCTTTTCCACCTGCTCGTCGGCGGCCTCTTCGCCGCCGCCGCCGGTGAGCCGTGTCCCGTCGCTAGGGCGCAGGTCGGAGAATCCGCCGACGGCCTTCCGGGTCTTGTCCGCGTTCCCGTCCATGAGCCCCGGGCGTCCGACCGCCCGGTCACGCTGGCGGGGACCGCCGGCTACGGCTTCACCGAGTCCGTGCTCCCGGGGGGGGGCGACCGGCATCACCAGCTCTCCGGTTCCCTCGGCCTGGGCTGGCGCCCCTTCCCCTGGCTCGGCGCGTCCGTGTCCGTCGATGCCCGCTACGACCGCCACACCGGGGACCGGCCGGAGCTCGAAGACGACGGCCTCGTCGGCGTGCCGACCCTGGCGCTCCGGGCGGGCCATGCCCTGACCGATTCGGTCTCCCTCGGCGCGCAGGTCGCCGTCTGGTTCCCCGGTCAAGACGCCCCCTCGATCGTCGGCGACGCGATCAGCGCCGACCTCCAGGCCTTCACCACCGTCCACCCGAGCGATGCCGTGAGCCTGGCGGTCCGGGCCGGCTGGCGCTTCGACGAGAGCCCGGACAGCATCGAGCGGCCTCAGGACCTGAGCGCCCCGGACCGCATGGCGCTCGGCGTGAGCGACGCCGACGCGTTGCTCCTCGGCGTCGGGGTGAGCGCCCGGCTCCGCCCGGACCTCGAGGTGCTCGCGGAGACCACCTGGGACCTACTGGTGGGTGAGGCTGCGCCGGCGGCCGGGGCCTCCCCGCTGCGGCTCTCCGGGGGCATCCGATTCCGCCCTCTGGGAGGGGCCCAGCGGGACCGTTTGGAGCTCCAGGCGCTGCTCGAAGGGCACCTCGGCGGGCGGCCCGACCTCTCGGATCCGAACGGCCCCCTGGTCGCCGTCGAACCCCGGGTGCGCGCCGTCCTCGGGCTCACCGCGCGCCTCGGCGGTCCCTCCCCCGAGCCGGCGGAGTCCGCTCCCGACGATGCGGCCCCTGCGCCGGTCCCGCTGGCACCCCCGCCCGCCGCCCTTCGGGTCACGGTCGTCGACGCGGAGACGGGGGAGCCTTTGGACGGAGCGGTCGCCGAGACCACCCTCGCCGACCCGGAGGTGCCGGGGGAAGGCCGCCGCGCCACCGCCCCCCTGGAGCAGGACGCGGCGGGCCCGGGGATCCTGGTCGGCGCCGACCTCGTCGCCGCCCGTTGGACCCTCGCCATCGCCCGGGACGGCTACGAGCCCCAGGAGCGGACCGTGGCTCTCCTACCCGGCGAGGTGCTCCCGGT
>DAPKRP010000527.1:0-2651 GCA_031800515.1 Polyangiaceae bacterium LLY-WYZ-14_1
CACGTGGACCGTATCCTCGTCGCCGGGGGACGCGCCCAGGGGGTCGAGACCGCCGAAGGGCGGGTTCCCGGCGAGGTCGTGGTGTTCAACGGCGAGGTCTCGGCGCTCTCCCGCCGGCTTCTCGGGGGCGAGGTCGTCCGCAGCGCCCCGGCCACCCCCCGGGACACCCGGAGCCTGTCGGCGGTCACCTGGGCGATGGAGGCCCGGGCCGACGGCCGGGACCTCGTGCACCACAACGTCGTGTTCTCGGACGACTACCGACAGGAATTCGACGAGCTCCTGCGGCGCGGCCGCGTCCCGGCGGTTCCCACCGTCTACATCTGCGCCCAGGACCGCTCGGATGGGAGCGGTGATGGCAACCCCTCGCCAGAGCGCTTCCTCGTGTTAGTAAACGCGCCGCCCACGGGCGACGAGCCCACCCGGTGGACGGAATCCGAGAGGAGACGATGTACGACGGCGATGGAGAGCTTGCTACGGCGGGTCGGCGTGGAGCTCTCGCCGACCGCGACGGTGCAGACGACGCCGGTCGAGTTCGAAGCGCTCTTTCCCGGCACGGGGGGGTCGCTCTACGGGCCCCGGTCGAAGGGCGCCCGGTCGGTCCTCGCCCGGACCGGCGCAGCGACGAAGGTCCCTGGCCTCTACCTGGCGGGGGGCAGCGTCCACCCGGGCTCGGGGGTCCCGATGGCGGCCCTGTCCGGTCGCCTCGCGGCGGAGCGGATTCGCGCGGACCGCGCTTTGACCGGCCGATCCCCCTCGATGGCTACCACTGGCACTACCTCGATGGCGTGAGCGACGACGGGTCCCTGGCCATCGTCGTCATTGCGATGGTCGGGAACCCGTTCTCCCCGGAGTACTTCCGGGCCCGACGCCGGGGAGGCGCGAGCGCCCTGCACCATGCCGCGATGAACGTCGCCCTCTACGGGCGTCGCCGTGGACTCTTGTCCCCGGGGACCCCGAGTGCCTTCGCCCTCGACGAGGGCCCCATCCCCCACGCCTTTCGCACCGCCGGCGGGCTACGCATCGGGCGGAGCACGATGGCCTGGGAGGGCGACCGTCTCGTCGTCGACCTGGACGAGCGCACCACCGAGCTCGGGGTGGGCCGTCCCCGCCCGGTGCGGGGTCGCATCGTGATCACCCCCGAAGCGATGCCGGGGCTCGACCTGCCGATCGACGAGCACGGACAGCACCGCTGGTGGCCCGTGGCGCCCCTGGCCCGGATCGACGTCGCGCTGCGGGAACCCGCGGTGCGGTTCTCCGGCCACGGCTACCACGACGCGAACGCGGGGGAGGTCGGCCTGGAACGGAGCTTCGACCGATGGAGCTGGTCCCGGGCGCGTCTCCCTCGGGGGGCTGGCGCCGCGCTCACCTACGACGTGCGCTGCCGCTCCGGCGCGACCCGGACCCACGCCTTCCGGGTGGCCGGAAACGGCGACGTCGACGGCCTCGGCGATACCTGGACCGCCCCCCTCGAGCGCTCGGCCTGGGGTCTCGACCGGGTGGCCCGGGTCGACCGGGGGGCGAGCGCCCGGCTCGTGCGCTCCCTCGAAGACGGTCCCTTCTACACCCGCTCCCTGGTGGAGACCCGTCTCCGGGGAGCGCCGGTGCTGGCGATGCACGAATCCCTGGCCGGGGACCGGCTCCGCCAGGCCTGGGTGCGCTTCTGCACCGCCTATCGGATGCGCACCCCGACCCGGGGCTGATCGCGCCCCCTTCGGCGCCGCGGCCCCACCTCAGCCGAGGGGCGCCGGGCCCTCCTCGAGGAAGCGTCGGTAGTCCCCGACGAAGTCCTCCGGGACCTCGAAGTGGGGTAGGGCGCCCGTCTCGAAGACGCGGAACCGCCAGTTCGATCGGTCGGCGACCACCCCTTTGCCCCGATAGTCGGTGAAGTCCCCTCGAACCCCGTGGCTCATCCACACGGGGTGCACCAGGCCCTCGTAGAGCGGCGTGACGTCTTTGCTGAACAGGTAGCCCGACAGGAACGAAAACGGGGCGTGCTTCGCCCCGGGGACCTTGGCGAGCTCGACGTCGTAGGCCCAGAGGTCCTCGTCGATGTCCTTTCCGCCCCAGGTACGCTGGAGGAAGTAGCGGATCACGCCGGGACGGGTCAGCCAGCCGTAGAGCCGGTCGCTCCACCAGGGGTGGGTGAGGAACCAGCGCATCGCCGGGATGCCCCGGGTGGCCCCCGGGGGCCCGTCCCGGCGGCCCCGGCCGTTCATGCCCGTCGGGCTCACCAGGGCCACGGTGCGGTAGTCGCCGGGGCGCTCGTTCGCGGAGCGGGCCAGGAACTCGCAGGACAGGGAGAGGGCCACGACGTCGACCGGCGCCCCGCCGTGGCGGGGCCGGATGTCGCCGACGACGGCGTGGATCGCGTCGGTCATCAGCCGGGGCAGGTAGAGCTGCTCCCGGTGCTCGGAGCGGCCGAAGCCAGGTAGGTCGAGGGCATAGGTCGGGTGGGTCGCCGACAGCCGCTCGTAGAGGGGGCGCATCTCCCGAGCGGAGGCCGCGGCGTTGACGCTGTGGACCAAGAGGATCGGCCGGTCGCCGGCGGCCGCCTCGGCGGGCTGCTGGGCATAGACCTGCACCCGGCCGATGCCCGGGGGGTCCAGCAGGAACGACGCTCCCGGGAGGGCAGGGGGCAGCCCCATCGCCTG
>DAPKRP010000528.1:0-2962 GCA_031800515.1 Polyangiaceae bacterium LLY-WYZ-14_1
CGCGCTACCCGCGCGGGTGGGTGAGGGGCCCGCCCCAGGCGCGGTCCCGCCGGCCCTCACCTTGCCCGCCCGAGCCGAAGAATAGACCGGTGACCCGCCCGCCGGCTGGGGGCTCACGTGCGGGTGCGAACCCGGGTGACCTCGTCGGTCAGGGCGTTCTCCCCCGGGGAACCCCCGGCACCCCCGCCGCCTCCGGTCGCCGCCGGGAGCTCCACCCTTAGGACGGCTCCGCCGCCGGGTCGATCTTCGATGCTCAGGTTCCCGTCCATCGCGTCCACCAGTCGCCGGACCAGGTGGAGCCCGAGACCCGTCGACCCCTCGCCCCCGGTCGGACGGGCGCTCAACGCCGCGTGTCGCTGGAAGAGCCGTCTCCGGTCCTCCGGGGTGAAGCCCGGGCCTCGGTCGGCGACCTCGATCCCTACCTGGCGCCCCGGGGTGCCCGTCAACCGGACCTCCACCCGGGCTCCCTCCGGGCTGAACTTGATGGCGTTGCCCACCAGGTTCGCCAGGACCTCGTCGAGGGCGATGGGCTCGACCTCCACGTCCGGGACAGCCGGGTCGCAGACCAGGTCGAGGCCGATCCCCTTCCGCTCCGCCCGAGCGCGGTAGCGCCGGAGCACCCGACCGGCGAGGGGCCCGACCTCGATGCGCTCGACCCCCCCAGCGGCGGACTGTGGGTCACTGGCCGCCGCCAGGGCGCGCCCGGCCAGGTCCTGGATCCGGCCGGCGACCTCCGCGAGGTCCCTGGCCAGCGCGGGCCGGTCGGGCTCGAGCTCGTCCCGGGCTTCGTCGACCTGCCCGGTGAGAGCGAAGGCGGCGTTCTGCAGCTCGTGCGCCAGCTCGTCGACGAGGTCTTGGCGATGATGGGCGAGCCGCCGTAGGTCGCGCAGCCGCTCCTGGAGACCCAGGATCATCGCCTCGCGCTCGGCAGCCCGGCGCCGCTGAGCCGTGACGTCGATGGTGGCCCCCACCACGCGTCGGCTCCCCGGCGTGGCCTCCGCCAGCCGACCCAGCACCCGGAAGAACCGCCAGACGCCGTCCGCGTCGCGGATGCGGCATTCGAATCGATAGCCGCCCTGGGGCGACCCGAGGCCCTTTTGGACGGCGGCGAAGACGGCGTCCTGGTCCTCCGGGTGCACCAGCTCGCCGAGCACCCCCCCGTGCTCGTGCCGGGCCTCCGGGGGGTAGCCGAGGAGGTCGAAGAGGGCGTCGGCGGTCATGCGGTCCTGGTCCGGGAACCATTCCCAGAGGGCCACACGCCCCGCCGCCGCCGCGACCTCCACCCGGACGTCCCCGGCCCGAACCATCTCTTCGAGGGCGACCTCCCGGCTCAAATCTCGGGTGGTCGACAGGAACATGGGGGACCCGTCGGGGCGTCGGCAGACGCGCACGCGACTCTCCACCCAGCGGGCGTCCCCGTCGGCCCGGAGCAGCCGGTAGCGCAGGTCGATGTGGCCGGGCTCGTCCGCGAGACCGGCGAGTCCTTTCCGGACGAAGGTCCGATCGTCGGGGTGGACCAAGCTGAGGAGAGGTGTACCCACCAGTCGGTCTCGACCCGATCCGGTGAGGGGCTCCGCTGCAGCGCTCACATATCGGATCGTCCCATCCGGGGCGACGGCGGCCAGAACGTCGGCGCTTTCCTCCACCAGAAGGCGCACCAGCTCCTCGTCCTCTCCCCGCTCCGCCACCGGTCGAAGTTTAATCTTCTGGTGCACAAAGTCACGGCGCCGGCCGGCGGTCGCGGGCTGGTCCTCGGAGGGAGGCCGGTTGGGTCCGGTGCGCCAGCAGGCGCCGCCAGCGCTTCCGGGCATCCGCCGCCTGGGCTCCGAGCCACCGCCGTCCTGCCTCGCCGATCCGTCGGCGCTCGGAGGCGTCGCGGGCCAGCCCGGCGGCCAGGGCGGCGGCCAGGGCGTTCGGGTCGTCGTCCGTCGCCGCCAGAAGGAGGGCCGTGTCTCCGGGGATCGTCAGACCCGCCAGGGCCCGCGGGGTCGCCACCGTCGGTCGCCCCCGGGCTAGGGCGTCGAGGAGCTTCACCGGCAGCCCGCCCGGCACCCGCCGGGGGACCACGACCCAGTCGGCGGCCGCATGGAGCGCCGCCCGCTCCGCCTCGCCGGTCAGCCCGCGGACCCGAAGCCGATCCGGCGGGAGGTTGAGCTCGGCCAGCAGCCGGCGGGCCGGTCGGGCGTCCGCGGCCGTGCCGAGCAACCAGGTGACCGGCGTCGTCCCGTCGCGCTCCAGGGCCGACAGGGCCCGGGGAAGGTCCTCCCAGCCCTGATAGGCGTCGAGGTTCCCGGCGTAGAGCACCGTCGGCCGGTCCTCCGGCAGCCCGAGGCGCCGGCGGGCCTCCGCCTGGCTCGGGCGGCCTTCCGGGTCGTCGAGCGGCCAGGGGATCGGGAGAAAACGCGCGCGTCCACCGGGAAGCCCCGCCGCGAGGGCGGGGGAGACGGCGGCCACCTCGTCGGCGCCGGCGATCAGCCACCGGTCGAGGACCGCCCCCGCGCCCCTCGCCGCCGGTCGGAGGGGCGCTGGCAGATAGCTCGGAAGCTCCGCAGCGAGATCCGTGTGGGCGACGAAGACGACGGGGACCCGAGGCGCTCGGGGGTCGGCGGCGACGATGCGGGCCACCGCTGCTGCCTCGACGTGATGGGCGAGGACGAGCCCGACGCGGCCCTCGAGGCGCCGGCGAAAGGCCCGCAGCAGGGCGAGGTCCCAGGCCAGCTTCTCCGGGGAAGGGCCGGAGCGGGACGCGCCGCCGCCCCGCCTCCGGAGCGCCCCTTCGAGGGGCGCGGGAGCCGTCGCCGCTGGTCGGCGTTCCGAGGGCACGGGGAAGGGCCAGGCGGCGACCTCGTGGTGCGCGCCGCCGAGCTCGGGCAGCGGCCCCCCCGCGGCCAGGCCGTAGGTGAGCAGAGTCGTCGGGTAGCCCGCCCTCGCCGTCTCCCGCGCCATCGCCGCCACCGCCGCC
>DAPKRP010000529.1:0-2063 GCA_031800515.1 Polyangiaceae bacterium LLY-WYZ-14_1
GATGACCGAGCTCGTCCTGCCCCAGCACGCCAACGCCCTGGGCACCGCCTTCGGGGGGACCGTCCTGTCCTGGATCGACGTCTGCGCGGCCATCGCCTCCCAGCGCCACTGCGGCACGGTGGCCGTCACCGCCTCGATCGACGAAGTGGAGTTTCGGGCTCCGATCCGGGTCGGGGACGTCGTGCGCCTGACCGGGCGCGTGAACGCCGCCTTCCGCACCTCCGTCGAGGTCGAGGTGGTCGTGGAGACCGAGGACACGGTCCGACGGCAGCGGACCGTCGCCGTCGATGCCCTCCTGACCTTCGTCAAGGTCGACCCGGCGGGACGCCCGGCTCCCGTGCCCGCGCTCCGCGCCGAGACGCCGGAGGAGCGGGCCCGGGCGGAAGCCGCGGTGGAACGCCGCCGGCTACGGCTCTTGCGCAAGCGGCGCCCGGGGGCGTAAGCCGGAGGTCCCGGACCATACCCCGATCGGCGCGGGAAGCCTCCCGCCCAGGAGAGATCACGGCATGATGCACGGCGGCCGCATCGTCGCGCGCGCCCTCAAGGCCGAGGGCGTCGACCACGTGTTCACCCTCTGCGGTGGCCACATCCAGAACATCTACGACGGCTGCCTGGACGAAGGCATCCGGGTCGTCGACGTCCGGCACGAGCAGACCGCCGGCCATGCCGCCGACGGCTACGCCCGGGTGACCGGACGGCCAGGCGTCGCCTTGGTCACCGCCGGCCCCGGGGTGACGGACTGCGTGACGGCGGTGGCCAACGCCCAGCGGGCGGGGGTTCCGATGGTGGTCTTCGGCGGCGCGGGGCCGCTGACCAACAAGCACATGGGCTCCCTCCAGGACATGGACCACACAGAGCTCATGAAGCCGATCACCAAGTGGTCGGCGCTGGTGACGGAAACCCGCCGGATCGAAGAGTACGTCACCACCGCGTTTCGGATCGCCACCACCGGCGTCCCCGGACCCGTGTTTCTGGAGGTCCCCCTCGACATCTTGATGGGCTTCGCGACGGACGATCAGCTCGTCCGCTACGAGGGATACCGGACCGAGCACGTCCCCGCTCCCGACCCGGCGGCGATCGAGCAGGCGGCCGCCCTGGTCCAGGAGGCGGAACGGCCGATGGCGATCGTCGGCTCCCAGATCCGCTTCTCCCGGGAGCGGGGCGCCCTGCGCCGCTTCCTCGACCAGGCGCCGATGCCGGCCTTCCTGAACGGCATGGCCCGGGGCGCTCTCGCGCCGGATCATCCGTGCTTCTTCAGCCGCTCCCGGCGCCAGGCCCTGGGCCAGGCGGACGTCGTGCTGGTGTTCGGGACGCCCTTCGACTTCCGCCTCGACTACGGGCGAACCGGGACCTGGGCCGAGGGGGTGCGGGTGATCCAGGTCGACCTCGACCCCCGGGAGATCGGCCGGAACCGGGGGGTAGCGGTCGGGATCCCGGCGGATACGGGGCTCACCCTGGCCGCCCTCGCGGACGCCGTCTCCCCTCGGAAGGACCGCTCCTTCCTCGACGCCATGCGCCAGGAAGAGGAACGTCGCCTCGACAAGATGCGGGCGGAGATGGCGGAGGACGGCTCACCGCCGAACCCCCTCCGGGTCTGCGCCGAGGTCGCCAAGTACGTCGACGAAGACACCATCGTCGTCGGCGATGGCGGCGACTTCGTCGCCACCGCGGCCTACACCCTGCCCATCCGCTGGCCCGGGGTCTGGATGGACCCGGGGCCCCTAGGCACCCTCGGCGTGGGGCCGGGCTACGCGATGGCGGCGAAGCTGGCCCGGCCCGATAGCCGGGTGATCCTGATGTACGGGGACGGCTCCTTCGGGCTCCACGGGTTGGAGTGGGAGGCGATGGCGCGCCAGGGGATCCCCGTGGTCGGCGTCATCGGCAACGACGCCGCCTGGACCCAGATCCTGCGCGGCCAGCGGCAGATCTTCGGCGACGACCGGGTGGTGGCCACCCGCCTCGAGCACACGCGCTACGACCGAGTGGTCGAAGCCGTCGGGGGCAGGGGCTTCTGGGTCGAGACCACCGAGGCCCTCGGCCCCGCCCTCGCCGAGGCCTTCGCC